>DAOVNY010000176.1 GCA_030630005.1 Bacteroidales bacterium
GATTATGCTGATGGAATTGATACTATGGATTTTTTGTTGAAGGTTTGAGTTATCTTTAAGTCAAAAAAATAAATTTGTCATGCATTATTGCGGCAGAGCCGCTAAATATTTGTAGAAATTAATTCATGTTTCATATTGAGGTGCAGAGCACCGTAATATATAATTTTAGAATACAATAATATTATGGTGCTCTGCACCTTGTCAACCATAATTATTTTAATTCTACAAATATTTCCGGTGCTCTGCACCTTTTTATGAGATTTATAGATTCTAATAAATTTGCGACACAGCAAATTACGTTAAGTCAGGAGTTCTGAAATGTAAAATGTAGAAAAAGCTCTATTGTTTTTTATTTCTAAATTTATAATTCATAATTCTAAATTTTACATTTACTCAATAAAGGTTACTAACCATTTGAAAGGTTGGCAACCTATCATCAGTCAAAAAACAAATTGAATAACGAATTTCGATTAACGAATAATGAATTTCGAAGTAAAAAAAAATCTGAAATCTAAAATTGGTGTTTGATATTCGATATTCATTTTTTTAATAAAATTTCTTTATTGATATTAGGATATTTGTATAAAAGATAATACTTTTGCAATCCGAAAAAAATAAAGAAATAATAAAATGGCTAAAAAGACTAAAGGCGCTAGAATACAGGTAATTTTGGAATGTACTGAGCACAAGAAAAGTGGTCAACCGGGTACATCAAGATACATTACCACAAAGAATAGAAAAAATACTCCGGAAAGATTGGAAGTTAAAAAATACAATCCTATCCTGAGAAAGATTACAATTCATAAAGAAATCAAATAAATTTATAGTTATGGCTAAGAAAGTTGTTGCATCATTACAGTCTGCCGGAAAAGATTTTGCAAAAGTTATTAGAACGGTAAGATCGAAAAAAACCGGAGCGTATTCATTTAAAGAAGATGTAATTCCTAATGATCAGGTAAAAGATTTTATCGCAAAGAATTAAATAATAGCATTTTCGATAAAAAAGAGCTTTTTCCTTTGAATTGAGGAAGGAGCTTTTTTTATATATAATTTTATAAAAATGGGAATTTTCTCTTCAAAATCTAAAAGCAAAAAGGACGGGCTTGAAAAAGGTCTTGAAAAAACTAAGAAAAGTGTTTTTTCAAAGATAACGAAAGCAGTTGTCGGTAAGTCAAAAATCGATGATGAAGTGCTTGATAATCTTGAGGAAGTCCTTGTTACATCCGATGTTGGAGTTCATACAACTCTTAAAATTATTAAAAGAATTGAAGATAGAGTTGCAAGAGATAAATACATTGGCACTTCTGAATTAAACAGATTATTAAAAGAAGAAATTGCTGAGCTGTTTCTCGAAAACACAAAAGAAGAAAACAGAGGTTACTCAGTTCCCGCCGATAAAAAACCATACGTAATTATGGTTGTTGGAGTCAATGGAGTTGGTAAAACGACAACAATTGGCAAACTGGCATATAATTTTAAAAAGAACGGTCATTCGGTTGTTCTTGGGGCTGCCGATACTTTCAGAGCTGCTGCTGTTGACCAGATACAAATATGGGCAGACAGGGCAGGAGTGCCGTTAGTTTCTCAGGGAATGAATGCCGATCCCGCTTCTGTTGCTTTTGATACACTTAAATCTGCTGTCTCGAAAAATGCAGATGTTGTAATTGTTGATACCGCCGGAAGACTTCATAACAAAGTCAATTTGATGAATGAATTGAGCAAAATCAAAAATGTTATGAAGAAAGTTATTCCTGATGCTCCACACGAAATTTTACTCATTCTTGATGCTTCAACCGGACAAAATGCTATTGAACAAGCCCGGCAATTTACTGCTGCAACAGAGGTTAACGCTTTAGCTCTTACCAAATTAGATGGTACTGCAAAAGGTGGTGTAGTTATAGGTATCTCCGATCAGTTTAAAATTCCGGTTAAATATATTGGAGTGGGGGAAAAAATAGAAGATATGCAGTTGTTTGATAGATTTGAATTTGTTGATAGTCTTTTTAACCAATAACTAATTTTGAAAACTAAATCCTTACCGGGAAAAATAAATATCATTACTCTTGGCTGCTCCAAAAACCTTGTGGATTCAGAAAATCTGATGGGGCAATTGAAATTCAATAATTTTAATGTTGTTCATGAATCGGATAAAGATGCTGATATTGTGATAATAAATACTTGCGGTTTTATTAATGATGCCAAAGAAGAATCTATAAATACAATATTGCAGGCTGTTAAGGATAAATCACAAGGTCTTATAAAAAAGGTTTTCGTAATGGGTTGCCTCTCGGAAAGATATAAATCCCAATTAGAAAATGAGATAAGCGATGTTGACGGGTTTTTTGGTGTTTCGGAACTCCCTGAAATAATTAAAGAATTAGGCGGTAATTACAAAAACGAACTTCTCGGAAAACGATCACTCACAACGCCAAGCCATTATGCATATTTAAAAATTGCCGAAGGCTGCGATAGGAATTGTTCTTTTTGTGCAATTCCAATGATTCGCGGAAAACATATTTCAAAACCTGTTAAGCAGATAATTAAAGAGGCAAATATCCTTGCCGGAAAAGGTGTTAAAGAACTAATACTTATAGCTCAGGATCTTACTTATTACGGACTTGATATTTACAAAGAAAGAAAACTGGCATTTCTTTTAGAGGAACTCACCAAAATTGAAAGTATTGAATGGATCAGACTTCATTATACTTATCCTTCCGGTTTTCCCGATGACGTGCTTGACGTGATGGCAAAAAATGAAAAAATTTGTAATTATATTGATATTCCTTTGCAGCATATAAATGATAATTTGTTGAAGTCGATGAAAAGAAATATCACCGGTAAACAAACCAAAAATCTGATAAATAAAATCCGAGATAAAGTACCTGATGCTGTAATAAGAACCACCTTGATAACCGGTTACCCGGGTGAAACCGAAAAAGAATTTGAGGAACTGAAAAAATTTATTAAAGATTTTCGTTTCGAGCGTCTTGGCGTTTTTACTTATTCGCACGAAGAAGATACTCCTGCATACAAACTTCCTGATGATGTACCTGAACAAACAAAACAAGACAGAGCTGATGAAATCATGATGATGCAGCAGGATATATCACGCGAAATAAATTCAAATAAAGTAGGCAAAACATTCAAAGTGATTATTGATAGGGTAGAAGGAGGTTATTATATCGGTCGCACTCAGTTCGATTCGCCTGAAGTTGATAACGAAGTTATGATTGATAGCAATAATAATTACTGCAAAACGGGAGAGTTTTATAATGTTAGAATTACTGCTGCTGAAGATTATGATTTGTTTGGTGATATTGTATAATGGTATGGAATGATGGAATAATGGGAATAATGGGAATAATGGAAATAATGGAAATAATGGAAATAAGGGAAATAAGGGAAATAAGGGAAATAAGGGGAATGCCATTAACTGACCTTTAATTTTTATTTCAAACTATTAGCGCATTTTCTTCGTAAAATAAATTTGTCGTGCATTATTGCGGCAGAGCCGCTAAATATTTGTAGAAATTAATTCATGTTTTAGATTGAGGTGCAGAGCACCGTAATATGTAATTTTAGTATGCAATAATATTACGGTGCTCTGCACCTTGTCAACCATAATTATTTTAATTCTACAAATATTTACGGTGCTCTGCACCTTATAATAAAATTTATATATTCTAATAAATTTGCGACACAGCAAATTACGTTAAGTCAGGAGTTCTGAAATGTAAAATTTAAAAAAGCCCTTCTGTTTTTTCTTTCTAAATTTAAAATTCATAATTTTACATTTTACATTTACTCAATAAAGCGAGTTAAAAACTAAATAAGCAAAAGGTTGGCAACCTATCATCAGTCAAAAAACAAATGGAATAACAAATTTCGATTAACGAATAATGATTTTTGAAGTAAAAACAATAGCATATAAATAAAATGGAAAGAAAAATATTTAATCCGTACAGAGACCTGAAAGGGTATAATTGCTTTGGTTGTTCACCAAACAATATAGATGGCTTGCGGTTAGAATTTGTTGAAGATGGCGAAAATCTTAAAGCCGAATGGCAGCCGGAAGATAAATTTCAGGGATATATCAATATTTTACACGGTGGTATTCAGGCAACATTGTTA
Organism: Bacteroidales bacterium; assembly: GCA_030630005.1. Lineage (GTDB taxonomy): Bacteria > Bacteroidota > Bacteroidia > Bacteroidales > JAIORY01 > JAIORY01. The sequence continues at coordinate 4,132 of DAOVNY010000176.1, forward strand.
GATGAAATTGCAAGTTGGTGTGTTCAAATAAAACTAAAAACTGCCGGTGTAACCTCAAGTATGAAAATTAAATACAAAAGACCGGTTTATTCCAATAAAGGCAAAATAAAGCTTGTAGCAAAAATCATCAATCAAAGAAGAAACCTTGTTGACATTCATGCAGAATTATTCAATTCTGTTGGTGAATTATGTGCTGAAGGAGATATTACATATTATACATTCCCGAAAAAAATAGCAGAAAAGAATTTTAATTTCCCTGATTTTGAGAAGTTTTTTAAAGAATAATCAGAAAAATTATTTTGTGTCTATGTGAAAACGTGTTGGTAATCAAATTTGCCACAGATTCACAGATTATTAATTAATACTTTACAATTTAATCTGTTCACCCTGTAGAATAGTAACTTTCATTTATATAAACACTAAATTGTAAATTATTCAACAGGGTGAATCTGTGGCTTTGATAAATCCTCCAGATTTTTAAAATCTGGAGGATTTTATTTTTTACATCGTAGCGGTTACATTCTATAACTGACCGGCAATTTCTTCAAAGAACTCTGCCCAATCAATATCTCCGTAACTTTTCCCGAATCTCAGGAATATCAAATTCTTTTCGGGATAAACATAAATATATTGTCCGAGAATGCCTTTGGCAAAAAATGCACCATCTTTTTTAACTCTCCAATGATAAGTATAAGGGTAATTTTGCGAATCTCTGGAATCGTTCATGATGGTGGTTGAGCTATTTATCCAATCTTCGGAAATTATTTGATTATCATTAAACTTTCCTTTATTAAGATATAATCTCCCTAATTTTGCAAAATCACAGGCAGTGGCATTTAATCCACAAAATGCTTTTATGGTTTTATTTTTTTTGCTGTCGTA
>DAOVNY010000209.1 GCA_030630005.1 Bacteroidales bacterium
GCTGGGGAGGTTGTCTCATTGATTTAAAACTTTTCTGTAGACGGCAAGAAGTTATGATTTTGTCAGATGAACAGGGAAAACGGGAAAGAGTATGGATTGAGTTGAAGTGTAAAAAATAAAGAGTGAAAGATATTCAAAATAACTAGTTGTATTTAATCTTTGAATCATTATGAATACAAATCAATAAAAGTACTGAGTAATCTCAAAAATTTTTTTAAGGGCAAAATGTCTGTTATTATCAGATGATAAATGACAGCACCTTAACTTTGTTAAAAATTATTTCAAGAATATTTATCATGAAAACTTTAAAACCCGGGATAAGTTGGATTGATGATGTAATACCTGAAGGATTACCATTAAAATCTATCACGGTGAATACAGGACCAGGTGGTTCAGGTAAACCACTCATTTGGGAAACATTTGTTACCGCATGGTTGAAAAAAGGCGGAAGTGTTGTTTTTATGTCACTACAATACCCAGGTTCGGAATTTGTTGCTGAAAGCATAAAGAGTGTTACCGGATTGGATATTCAGGATTATAAAGAAAAAACAATATTTCTACAGCTTGACACAGGAATATCAGAAATAAAGTATTGCCAGCTATTTTAAAAACATAAATAAAATTAATAATTAATGGAGGAAAATATCATAAAAAAACTTAATGAATTTGTATGATGATTTAAACTGGGAAGATGCAGTCGATTATTTCAATGGAACAAAAAGAAAAGTATTAAGAGATGAAAATGGTGCTAAAACAGTTCTGTTGAAATTGCCAAAAGGCTTTTATATGTCTCCACATTCTCATGTTGTTACAGAGCAAGATTTTGTTCTTGAAGGAGAATATACCAGCAATGGAAAAAAATTCTCAAAAGGTTCTTATCAAATTTTTTCACCACACGACGAACACGGACCTTTTGAGTCGAAGGAGGGAGCTTTAATCCTGGTTGTATGGGATCCGCTAGAATTGTAAAAATCTATAATATGAGAACAAAATAAGAAAAGGCAAAATTTATGCAAATGAAAACAGAAGCATGGAAAGGGTAAGGATATTAATTTGGATAATAATGATTTTTGGCGGTAGTATTTTGGGATATTATCTGGATTATTTGATATTTGAAAATATCCATCAAAATATTATTTTTCATGTTGTTAGTTTATTGATTGGTATTTTTCTGTTGTTCCTTGTAATGAAAATCAGTAAAAATACCGGCAGAACACTTGCTAAATACGGACGAAAAGGCAAATTTAAAAGGATGCAAACTAATGTTCTTGCAAGACAGGGAATTTACAAATACATGAGACATCCGATGCACCTCGGATTATTTCTTTTTCCTCTTGGAATAGCTTTCTTAGTCGGTTCGCCTTCGTTCATTCTTATTATAGCACCCATAGAAATAATTTCTATGCTGATAATGATAAAATTAGTTGAAGAACCTGAAGCCATCAATAAATTTGGAAAAGAATACCTCAATTATAAAAAGCAAGTCCCATGGTTTTGTTTTAAAATCAAATGTTTGAAAAAGTTATTAGAAAATGTCCCAAAGAATTATGCTAATACTTTCAAATAAAATTCAAACACGGAATTTAATTATAAGTCATAAATTTTTCAATTATGTTACAATTAAAAAATAACTTCATTTTCGCACCCATAAAAACTGGATACAGCGACAAATCAGGAATAATTACAGAAAAACTTATTAAATTTTATGAAAAAAGGAGTAAGTATATAGGAGCAATTACTCCCGAGCCTGTGTATATTGATAAAAGTTTAAGAGAAATACCTACTCAAATTGGGATTGATAATGATGACAAAATTGAAGGACTGAAAAAATTAACAAATAAAATTCATCAGTATAATACAAAAGTAATTGCACATTTGAACCATCCCGGAAGAATGGCTAATCCTAAACTCCCCGGAAATTTCTTTTGGTCATCAACTGACAAGGCCTGCGAGAATGGTGGTGCCATCCCTGAAAAGATGGACAGAGGAAAAATGGACACTGTAATTCAATCATTTGTTGACAGCGCAAAAAGGGCAGTGGTTTCCGGGTTTGATATGATTGAACTTCAATTTGGGCATGGCTATTTAATGGCACAATTCATTTCCCCGGCAGTCAACGATAGAAACGATGAATATGGCGGCAGTTTTGAGAACAGGATCAAGTTTCCGGTTGAAGTAGCAAAAGCAGTAAGGGAAGCGGTTGATATTCCTGTCATTGCAAGGATCAGTGGGGATGAAATGATTCCCGATGGCTTTCATATTGAGGATATGGCTAAATTTTCTCAGTTGCTGAAAACTAATGGTATTAATGCAATTCATGTGTCCGCAGGCTCTGTTTGTTCAACGCCCCCCTGGTTTTTTCAGCATATGTTTGTTCCAAAAGGTAAAACATGGGAACTTGCCAGGCAAATTAAAGATGAAGTAAATATTCCAATAATATTTGTAGGGCAGATTAATAGAATAGAAGACATAGAAAATCTTATGAAAAATTATAATGCTGATTACATAGCTATAGGTAGGGCATTAATTGCTGATCCTGATTTTGTCGGAAAATGTATAAAAAAAGTAGAAGGAAATATTCGCCCCTGCCTTGCCTGTGCAGAAGGTTGCCTGGGTGGTGTAAAATCAGGGCAAGGTCTTCAATGTCTTGTGAATCCTGAAATTGGAAAAGAAACTAACGTTTTTACTTTGGCTGATAAGTCAAAACATTATGCTGTTGTTGGAGGTGGACTGGCAGGAATGGAAGCTGTTTTAACATTGAAGAGAAGAGGCCATCGTGTTGATCTTTACGAAAAAAATGAATTAGGCGGACAATTTAACCTGGCCCCGCTTACTCCAAATAAAAAATCTATGGCTGCTTTAGTTCCATACTTTGTAAAAGAATTAAAAAATAATAATATAAATGTTATTTATAAAGAAGCCGTGAAATCAGATTTAATTAATAAATATGATGGGGTAATTATTGCATCCGGCTCTAAACCTGCAAGTATTAAAATACCCGGCTTAGATAAACCCTATTGGGCAGAAATCTTGCTTAAAGAAAATCTTCCAAAAAATAAAAAAGTATTGATAATTGGGGGAGGCCTTATCGGCGTTGATATAGCAACAGCATTAATTCCCCTGAACAACCAGGTAATTATTGTTAAAAGGACAATTGATTTTGGAGAAGATATGGAAGCAATTGCCAAAACCCTTTCTTTAAAAATGATGAAAGAAAAAGGGACTGTTTTCAGTGATCATACTTATATTAAAAAAGTAAAAGGCAGTACGGTTTATGCTTACAAAAATGGGGAAAGTATTCAATTCAATGATGTTGACCTGATCGTTGTTTCAACAGGCATGAGGAGTTTTAATCCATTAAAAGATGAATTAGGAAATGATATTCCAATTTACATTGTTGGTGATGCAAAAAAAGCAGGAAATGCACAGGATGCTATTCATGGGGCTTATGAACAAGCAATAAATTTATAAAATGAAAGCATGGATTCTTGAGAATCAAGCACCAGTTGAAAAAAAACCGCTCATGTTGAAAGAGCTTCCTGATCCACATCCGAAACCACATGAAATCAGTATTTTAAAAACAAACAAAATAAATAATTCTGTAAAATAAATAAATAATTGGAGGAACTTAAAATGAAAAAAAATATAAACTTATACGATGATTTAAACTGGCATGATGCAAACAATTATGCAGATGGTACAAAACAAAAAGTTTTACGTGATGAAAATAGTGCAAAAACGATATTGCTTAAGTTACCAAAAGGATTTTATATGGCTCCACATTCTCATGTTACGACGGAACA
>DAOVNY010000089.1 GCA_030630005.1 Bacteroidales bacterium
AAAATGTATTATTTTTGTTCAAAACTGTTACCTTTATTTTTCCAAAATCTGTTACTTCTTCGTTTCTGCTTACAATTTATCAATAGTTGCATTAATGTCAATTTTTTTATTAAGAATTATATAGCTAATAACGGGTTTTGATGCAGGGCAAACTAATCTTAAATCATTTTCCCTGGTTATCCTTCCACACGAATATATCTTTGATATTTCGGTGCTATTATCAATTATTCCAACTAATATTCCTGCATCGTTTGAATTTGAAGTAGAAATATAATCTTGTAAAATACTATTGATTGTCGAGTCAATATCTTGCGCATTTATCATGCAAACAGAAATTAGTAGTATCAAAAATGAAAGGAATATTCTTTTTTTCATGGCAGTATTTTAATTATGATTTTTGCCCTTATTTTTTTCGTTCACCAGTTTATAAGGACGGTTAAATGCCTCTTGAGAAACCTTAAAATAATGGGACAGTTTACGAATGGTGTCTTTAGAAAGCCCTTTATGATAGTTCAATATCTTTGAAACTGTTCCTTTGGACAAATCTAAAATTTCAATGAGGTCTTTTGGCTTTAGGTTGTTTTCTTCCATCAAAGCCCTAATTAGCTCAACAGGGTTGAGATCATCAAATGAATTATGCTCTGCATCCCATTTTTCAATTAACAGGGTAAGCAGTTCTATTTCATCAGACAAAACTTTTTTATCTTGAGTTAATAGTTCTTCAGGAACATTGCAATATTCATTGTATTGCTTCTTGGTTTTTATGACGGTGTACTTTAATGATTTCATTTTTAAGATCTTTAAGTTTTACAATCTAATATACATTCACAGTATATTGTTTTCTTTCATTACACAGCTTTGTATATGCTGCGTGAGTTCCTATCCACTTCACGAATAAATGAACCACAGTTTCCCCAAAATGGTATTTACAAATCATCCGGTATTTGTTACCACCAATGTTAAATACCACTCTTTCTGAACTATTCCCCAATATATCAGCACTATTAAAAGTGGCTATAATATCGTTGGGAACATTCCACTCAGCCCGCTTAATAATTGACAGCCATATTCCAAACGGTACTTTACTTTGGGCATTTTTCCTAACGTACTTTTCTATTGACTGCTTTTTTATTAAGTGAGCTTTCATATATTGTAGCGCAAAGGTACAAAATTAGTTTCACAATGGGAAACTTTCCGGGAACTAATATAATTTGACTGAATTCTTTTTTTGAAGGCAATATTGCACAACGGTTATGTATGCCCTGAATGACAAATATAACTAAGTTTTTTGAATATTTCGATGACAAAAGGAGAGTCCGGAGGGTGACCCTTGTGGAATAGAAAAGCTTATACTCCACCGGGTAAAAGTCCTTTACGGGCGTGTGGCACCCCGAACCGTTAGTCCCGATGAATCAGGCTTTTTCCATTCATAATAATTTATATTTTTTCGATGATTTCAGTTTTGATTAATTCGTAGGCTGCTTGCTGGTCATATTCAATACCTGGTCGTAGCAAGGCATAAGTATCACCTCCAAAATCGGGATCTTCTATTTTTTGTTCCATGTTTTGAATAAATTCTTTTTGTGATGGAGGTTGATTTACAGAAAATGCTATGTACTTTTGATAACCTTCCACCACTTTGTTGGTATCTACTTCCAAATTGGTTAGCGCATAGTAGAGGTCAAAAAGATCACGCCCTTTCTTTCTTTGGTACAAGGCTCTCAATTTTGTACTCAGTAATTCTTCAAGAATATAGGAATTTATTAAACAGCCCCCTAAAAACCAACCATTTTCAATGCTGTGTTCAATTTCGTTGAATCCAAAAACCGTAAAATGTTCGCGGGTGTTGATTTCAATTTTTAAGCGCAAATTAATTACCGGCGGTATTTCAGATTCGAACCGGTAAATAATTGTATTCATATTTTCATTTTGCTTAATATTTCTTTTTGTGCCCAGAAAGTCAAGCTGTTTTCTTATGGCCTGAAAAATGGGTTTTATGGGGCCTTTTTTGATTTGAACCAGGTCAATATCTTCAGAATACCGTACTTGTGGTTTCAGGAAAATTTTATGCAGGGCAGTTCCTCCTCTGAATGCCAACTGTTTTTTCAAAAATGGATCTGAAAATAATTGAACTAGGGCTTTTTCGATTACAAGGTCTTGTTCCACTTGCCCGTCATTAGACCATGGGGCATGTTTTTTCCACGCTGTTATGTATCTCCTTGGTATCATTAGATATCTATATCAGTGTTTATTATTAGGTTCCACTTTTTATTCAATCTTCCTTTTTTATTTTTATAAGAAAGCGATAACGGTGCGCTATTGTTTTTTTTCTTATTTATCGTTTTTGTCAGTGCTTCTGATAATTTTTCTTCACCCAATTGGTCTAAAATGTATCCTAGTCGTTGAATAGTTGGTAAAGCGCTTTCATTAGCAATGCTTGACAATTTATAAACTTTCATGTTTTCGGTTAAACCTTCAAGTATTGGAATAAGTCTATTCAGACCTCCAATTTTTTTATGATGATGAATAAGATCAATTGCTGTTAATTCAGGAGAAGAAACATTAACATAACCAGATTCGGTTTTTTCCTGATTTATCCAATCTGACTTCCAATTGTTTTTAGTGAAATAAGTTATAATTTGTTTTTCATTTTTTATAGCCCTCAATGCGGGCTGGTGTATCATTACTTGCGACTCCATAGGTTGTTGATGTCCTGCGCCATATAAAGCAGCCGCCGAATAGAGTCCCAAGTAATATTCTCTTTTTAAATACTTCATCATGTCGTCCAAAAATAGTATGCAAGGTAAAGTACCCTGATGGAAATACTGTGGAGGAACAATGACATAGAACTCCTTTCTGATTTGAGCTATTTGGTTTTTTGATTTTAGTCTGTGCAGGTTTTGTAGAATTGCCTTATCAGAGGAACCAATATTTTGCCTGAGTTCATCTAAAGTTAACGAATAACGACCTTGTGATTGTACTTGAAAAAGATAGTCAGATATGCTTGAATGATTCATTTATCGTTTTAAATATTAGTTTGCACAAAACTACAAAAAATGTAGTAAATCGCAAATTAATTATAAGAATATTTTGGTTGAATTAGGTTCTTTTGATTTTTAGAGTTGGCTTTAGTATCGGTAAAAACAAAATGTACCTAAAGGTGCGTTGGCTTTTTTCGCATGGCTTACAACTTACTTATAAATCCGACCATAGCATGTAAAAACAGAGATTAATTTAATTTTTTTTTTTGTTCTTTTTCAGTAAAAAAGTGCCGCAAAGCGAGCATCCTCGAAATAATATACAAATCTAAGATTTGTTTGTTTCGGGATCAGCAGAAGTCATAGTAGTTACAGGAAACGAGCCGTCATAGATAGACTTCAGTCCAAAGCTTTGACAGAAGCCTTCTTTCTACTAAAAACAAAGATAATAAATTACCGTGAAAAATAATTAGGAAATGGATTGGATTTTAACACAGTATATCATTTACCAACCGGGCTTTCTTATTTGTAACATTCAGCATAGATTTCAGCTAAATACTGTTTTGCTTTATTAGCTTGAGCTGATGTTACCTTATAGGTTATATATCTCGAATACCTTGATGTATCGTCTAACCATTTGTATTGTGCTGCAATCTTTGGTAAATGAGAAAAAACTAATCTTTCTCTTGATGAATGTCTGCCATTCATTTTATATGCACTTTTCACATCTGTAATATTTTTGCACTCTATTGAAATAATTTTACATGGCAAAATTTTATCTTCAACAAAATGTATTGCAGAGTAAAATGCGGTTGTTATTACCCAATCATAATAGATTTTTCCATTTAAAAGGTCTTCGGATAGTTTTTGGTTTCTTTGGCCGTGAGATTTTTTCTTACTCACTATAATCTTCTTTATAACCAAATCCATCTTCAACTAACAGTTTTATATCTAAATTATCTGAAGCAACAAGTCCGACATCTAAATACTCGTCAAATAATTTTGAATAAATATTTTTAATTTCAAATAATTTATCATAAGCTGTTTTAACAAAATCATCGTTGTTTAAAAGTTTGTCGGAAACTGCAATGATAACACTTGGTCGCTGAAAGGTTAAATTAATGTGTAACGAACTTACTAAAAAGGATTTTTCATTTAAATATGAAATAATTATTTTGGATAGTATATAAATCTGATTTGCCTTTTGAGTAAACTTCTCAACTTCCTGTTTAATAATTTCAGAAATAAAGTCTTGTTTTCCTGATTTTTCACCGTCAGAAAAACCTTGAGTATAAGCTTCCGCCACCACATTTACATGATAATAACTATCAAAACTTTTATCCTTAACCTGTGCTTTGTGTTTATTTAAGTATTGATGAAAAGATTCTGAACCGATTTTAGTAGCCTTTGTTTCCATCTTTATAAAGAATAAATTTTATTTCTTCTTGTTTTTTTGACCGCAAATCTACAAATCATTTATAGATTTTAATAATCCTAAAAGTACATCTTTTTACAGCACGATGCTAATTTTAACGTATCTTTTAACATTTTGTTTTGTTAAAATCAGTAAAAAGCCCTTTTATGAAAGAAATCTTAATTTTGTTTCGAAGGGTGAAATGAAAAGAAAATCCAATTATTTTTAAAAATAATTGAGAAATGGATTGGATTTTAACACAGTATCTCAATTATGCGCTGGGTTTTATTATTTTTTCTTTCAATAAAAAGTTCTTTTCATTTATTTCCATTCTCTTGATTTTGATTTTGTCATAAGGCAAATTACTCTTTCTCAGTTTAACGAGAGCTTCGTTAATTTTTTGATTAGATACATTACAACCAAAAATGATTTCCTTCACATATTGAGAGTCGAAATTAACTAATTCATGTTTGTCTTTGGTTTTAGACTTAGTTATAGCTCTAATTTCGTACTCATATTTCCAACGAATTGATTTAGTTGTCAACCAATATAAGATTACTCTGTTAAAATCTGTTTTTCCGTCAAGCGGTTTTAATTCTTCAATATATTTTACAGGACACAAAATGAACTTGTCTTCATAATAATGTGGGAAGTCAAACCCAATACATATTCCAGAGTGCTTGTCAGCATAATAAGACCACATTAAGACTTCCTTATGACTTTCCGAGAAGCATGATAATTTATATTCTTCCCGTTTTTTTTGCATGATTTCTGTTTGGTTAGAAGGGCCTTTAAATTTTCTTTTTAATTCTCTTTTTTCCTGTCTTGATAATTTAACAGTTAAATTTGAGATGGTTTCGTCCACAATTTTTTCATTGTAGTCAATATTTAAGAGTTTTTCGTTGCAATCAAATGGGTCATTAAACGTTGTCGGGTCTGAGAATTTTAATGATTGTTCTAAAAGAATTTTATCAAGAGCGTCATCAAATTTTGCGTACTGATAAACTATTTCCGCATTGATAACTCTTTTCAAGTCATTACGAATAATATTTTCAATTTCAGATTTATTTATCATTTAGCGGTGTTTTGTCGGGTAACTCAGGCGGGTTACCCCACCCTTGTCCCCTAAGAACCGTACTTGATAGTTTCCCATCATACGGCTCAAGCTCTCAAGAGGCGGATTAAACCACCCGGCAATATACACAATAATCAGTTAGCATATTTAAACTTTTTCCTGCTGGTAAAATAATTGTTCCAAGCCACGTCGAAAGGGTTAGCTTTACCTTTAATGAGTTTATGGCGCTTGATATGGAAGCAGGCAAACAAACGAAGCAGAATAATTTTGCCATCGTTGAATTTGCCGAAGAACTGCCAATTTCGGTTGCCGACCCTCATAAAAATAAGAGAAACGATTTTTCTGTAACTCAGCTTATTATGCCTGCGTCGCGCCCAGTTCCAGATGTTCCGCCAGAGGATTCTGTCCAATAAGTAAAAAGTTTTCATTGAACATGCATGCCTGTGGTAGTTAGCCCATCCGGTGATTACCGGGTTGAGGTTTCGGATTAAAACTGCTGCTTTCGACCCCCTGTGTTTAACAATAATTTCCTTCAGTTTTTCTTTCACTGACCTGATTGCCTCTTTTGTAGGTCGTATAAGAAGTTTTCCATGGGAATACCTTCTTATGTTCTGCCCAAGAAAGTTGAATCCATCGGTGATATGGGTAATTTTAGTTTTCTCCGGCGATAATACCAACCCTCTGGGATTAAGGAATTCCTCAATCAGTGGTTTGACCCTGTTTACCAGAATGTCCTTATCGGATGCCGTTACGATAAAGTCATCGGCATAACGAATAAGGTGGATTTTGTACGGATTGTTCTTTCGGCAACCATCAGGCCTGATTATAATACCAAATGCCTTATCAATGGCTGCTTCAAGTCCGTCCAGGGTCATATTTGCGAGGGTAGGGGATATGATACCTCCCTGCGGAGTACCCATTTCTGTTGGGAATAATTGTTTGTTTTCAACAAATCCGGCATTAAGCCATTGTTGCAGCACCTTTTTGTCCATCGGGATGTTTTTCACTAACCATTGATGGTTTATATTGTCAAAACAACCTTTGATGTCTCCTTCCAATACCCATGTTGCGCTGTCTTTTCGCGAAAGATGTATGAAACATCTTTCTATAGCATCATGACAGCTCCGTTTCTGACGAAAGCCATACGAGCCTTTATCCGCCAGTGTTTCGGATATTGGTTCAAGAGCAAGAAGGTATAAAGCCTGAAAAGCACGGTCTTTCATTGTGGGTATTCCCAGTGGTCTTTTCTTCCCGTTCTTTTTGAGAATATAAAGACGTCGGAGCGGCCATGCTTTGTAGCCTTTCCTGACTAAGGATAAGGCTGCCCGGAATTTTTGTTGAGGGGATTTCCAACGCACACCGTCAGTTCCCGGGGTGCGTTTTCCTGAATTTTCTGTAACCCGTTTCACTGCTAATAGTTTAGCTGCAAACGAGTGGGTAAGCAACCATTGCAGGGCTTTCGCCTTATTATGCTTGCCTTCCCTTTTTGCCTTTGCAATACGTAATTGTAATGACTTTACGGACTGTTTTACCTTTTTCCAGTTGATGGAATTCCAGTTTTTCAGTTTTGTTTCAGGTGCACAATCCTGTTTATTGGATTTCATTTGCGTTTCCTAAATAAGAGTTTTACTACAATGTTCTTGCAAAAGAGAACCAGATGGAAGTGGGCATATCCCAATCATTACAAAAGGGCTTTGGCTTTCTCCATCCTCCCATACCTGTACGGCATTGTATTAGCCTTGCGGCGAACCTACCTTCTGCAACGAAGGAGCTGGTACAGGCTTACCACGTTCCGTTCAAATAACAGGATGGGTTAGGTGCTGCCTATATACCGGAAGATCAACATCCATGTGCTCATAGCTAACGTACTTGCATCCTGTCTTCCTGCCATTTTGGCCAATGTGTATCAACAACTTTCACATTTTCGCTGCATGACGGTACGTCAACAGTAGTTCAGTTATCTTCACCATACCACCCAAGCCGACCCCTTTCGTAATGTTGCTATCCGTCGGGGAATCTTGTCCCGGCAGCTTCACACCCCAATGTTGCCATTGACGCATGTGCCGGTAGGCTACTCATGATGGAACATGAGGTTAAATCATTCTTCAAAGAGCGTTTAACAGTTATTTGATCGACTTCGTGTCGCACTTAACCTTGCGCATAACGTATTTATAAATCCAACCATACCATGTAAAAACACAGATTAGTTTAATATTATTCCGGTGATGTTGAACCCGTTCTGTTCTACCATTATCATAACAGACTATCTATTGGGAATAAAATTCGTATTGAAATTACACAGATAAAAAAAACTTCGGAAATAGCTGGCATCGTGCTTAGGTTTGGTTCAACACCAGAAAAAAACGCAGTGGAATCCCCCGGACCACACTGCGTTTGATTCCTAATTATTATATGCCGTTTTTATTCACTTTTATTATTTTCAACTCGTTTTCTCACATAGTCAGTCTGCTTGCGATATGAAAAAAGAAATATCCCTAAAAGCAAAACAATCAAAATATGGTTATCATAGTTTTTTAAAAAATCCATTTTTGTACAACCCCATTCAAACAATTTTAAAATTAATATTAAAAGAAGCAAAGAACAAATAGTCCTGTACATGTTATTTACCTCAGATAAGACTTCAATTTTATCATCTTTTTTTGATGTACTAATAAAGTCTGAGTATTTAGAGAATCTTAAAAATCTTGTTTTTCTCAATATTGGTTCAATCACTAATGAACCAATTCTACTAACAATTAGTCCGATAAAGTAATAGACAAAAGCTCCAATTATTATATTCTCTTGGGTAAAGTCATATTGTGTTAAAGATTTTAATATAACAGTAAATAAAACACCCGGTAACAGGTAATTAAAAATATTATAAGATGATAATTTATCAAGTAATTCCTTCATTATATGGTTTTTAGATAATAACCTTTAATATCTGAATTATAATAAGTTTCTGAATCATTTTCTTCGCAATAAGCTTCCGCAAATTTTTTATAAGTACAAAATATATCAGTGCCTCCAATATTAAACTGTGCTAAAAGACAATTCCCTTGATTATTTGTAAATTTTTCTAAACCTCTGCGATTCCATTGGTTATAGGCTAAATGTTCTGATTTTGCATTACCAAAGAATGTCAGTTTCGGATTTACAACATCAAGAAAATCATAATTTCGTCCTGAATCTCTACCGTGATGAGGAGCTAATAATAAATCCGCATCTTTTACATCAGATTCATGATTTTCCAAAATATAATCCCAAGTTTTATCATGACTATCTCCACCAATAATTATTTTATGTCCATTTGATGCTCGATATAAAATAACATAAGAACAATTATTATAATCGCCAGATTCATTTGCTTCTTCAAGGAGAGTTTTAGTTGGAGCTAAAATATACAACCTATTCCCACCTGAACTACCATCTTCTCCTTGATTAAAATATTGTCCACGTGAACCCGAAAACAATGTCAATCTTTTTGGGTCAGATTCTGAACATTTTCTTAATTTTTTATAAAATTCCCAGTCATCCTCCGAATACGGACTTCCTTCAAATGAATCCATTTCTTTTTCATTGTCTGTATCCCACATATTTATGGGAGAAAATATTGAAAAGAAATCTTTAATACCACCCATATGGTCCATATCTGGATGAGTTTGTATGTATCTGAAAACAGAATTAACATTGAAATCTTTTAAGTATTCAATAGGGTTTACAGGATATTGTTTTTGTCCAAAATTTCCTCTTACTCCTTTTGCACTAAATTCCGTATCCAAAAACCATTCAGTAAAAGCTTTGTGTAACCGGAAAATAACAATGTCGTAAAATCGGCAATTAAGGATGTAGTGTTTTCGGAAAATAAGGATGCACTACTTTCGGAAAATAAGGATGTATGATCTGTAAGGAAGTTTTTTCTTTTTTGCCCCGGGGCAAAAAAGA
>DAOVNY010000077.1 GCA_030630005.1 Bacteroidales bacterium
CTTCAGGGCGTGGATATAAACATCTAAACAAACATAAGGGGCTTTAGCCCAAATCCATCATAATAAATCTTTTTAAAAATATTTCAATGTTTTTCATTGGCACTCTGGACATTTTATTATCTTTGCACCCAATTTTGAAAAATTAGATCAACGATATGATAAATATTACTTTACCGGATAATTCAGTAAAACAATATAACAAAGGAGTAACAGCCCTTGATATTGCGAAAAGTATAAGCGAAGGTTTAGCTCGTAATGTATTATCTGCTGAGGTTAATGGTGAAGTTTATGATGCTACGAGAGCAATCAACCAAGATGCGAGTTTAAAGCTTTTAACATGGAATGATAAAGAGGGTAAAGCAACAATGTGGCATTCTTCAGCTCACCTTATGGCTGAAGCAATTGAGAGTTTTTATCCGGGAGTAAAGTTTGGTATCGGACCGGATATTGAAAATGGTTTTTATTATGATATTGATTTCGGAGAACAAGCAATTTCCGAGAATGATTTCAAAAAAATTGAAGATAAAATATTAGAGCTGGCGAGGCAAAAACAAACATTCACCCGAAAAGAAGTTTCAAAAGCAGAAGCTATTGATTACTTTACAAAAAAAGGTGATGACTATAAACTTGAGTTGATCAATGAACTCGAAGATGGAGAAATAAGTTTATATGAATCAGGAAATTTTGTCGATTTATGTCGCGGGCCACATGTACCTGACACCGGTCAGATTAAAGCAATTAAGCTATTAAACATTGCCGGAGCTTACTGGCGTGGTGATGAAAAACGCAAACAGCTAACAAGAATTTACGGTATCACTTTTCCGAAAAAGAAGGAACTTACTGAATATCTCGAACTACTTGAAGAAGCAAAAAAACGCGATCACAGGAAATTAGGTAAAGAACTTGAGCTTTTTACTTTTTCTCAGAATGTAGGACTTGGACTTCCATTATGGTTACCAAAAGGTGCAAT
Source organism: Bacteroidales bacterium (assembly GCA_030630005.1). Taxonomy (GTDB): domain Bacteria; phylum Bacteroidota; class Bacteroidia; order Bacteroidales; family JAIORY01; genus JAIORY01. The sequence goes on from DAOVNY010000077.1 coordinate 971, forward strand.
GCTTCGTGAAAGACTTGAAGATTTTCTGAAAAAAGCACAGAAAAAAGCAGGTTACCAACCTGTTATCACACCACATATCGGAAATGTTAATTTATTCAAAACTTCGGGACATTTTCAAAAATACGGAGAAGATTCATTCAGACCCATTTCAACACCTGTTGAAGGAGAAGAATTTTTTCTTAAACCAATGAACTGCCCGCATCACTGCGAGATATACAAATACAAACCTCGTTCGTATAAAGATCTGCCGGTGAGATATGCCGAGTTTGGAACAGTTTATCGTTACGAACAAAGCGGTGAGCTACACGGACTTACACGTGTAAGAGGATTTACCCAAGATGATGCACATATTTTCTGCACCCCCGATCAGTTAAAAGACGAATTTAAAGGAGTAATTGATATAGTGATGCACATTTTCAAGGCTCTTGATTTTGAAAATTTTACAACTCAAATTTCATTACGCGATCCTGAGAACAAAGAAAAATATATCGGGTCTGACGAAAACTGGGAGAAAGCTGAAGAAGCAATACTTGAAGTAGCAAAAGAAAGAAATTTAGATGCGAAAATAGAAATAGGAGAAGCAGCATTTTACGGTCCCAAAATGGATTTCATGGTAAAAGATGCTCTTGGCAGAGAATGGCAACTTGGAACAATACAGGTTGACTACAATCTCCCCGATCGTTTTAATCTGGAATATACCGGAAGCGACAACGAAAAACACCGCCCGGTAATGATACACAGAGCTCCATTCGGCTCAATGGAAAGATTTGTTGCTGTTTTAATTGAACACTGTGCAGGAAAATTCCCGCTCTGGCTCTCACCTGAGCAAGTTATCATACTGCCAATCAGTGAAAAATATCATAAATATTCGGAAAAAGTTTTAAATTTGCTAAATAATTCCGAAATTCGCACCCTCATTGATACAAGAAGTGAGAAAACCGGTAAGAAAATTAGGGATGCAGAAATCAAAAAAATTCCTTTTATGCTTATTATTGGCGAGAAAGAAGAGAATGAGAATACTGTATCTGTGAGAAAACAAGGAGAAGGTGATCTTGGAAAATTCACAATTGAAGAATTTGTTCAGATCATTAACAAAGAAATTAACGAACAAATAAATAATAAATAATTTTTATTAACTAAATATATTTAAGGAGGATCAATTATAGCTAAGCAATTTTTTAATCCAAGGTTCAAAAGAAATTTTAGAAGAAGACCTGAACCATACCGTATCAACGAAAGGATAACTGCTCCTGTTATAAGAGTGGTTGGCGACAATGTAAAAGTTGGTATCTATCAAATAAAAGAAGCCATGGAAATAGCAGATGGACTTGAGCTGGATCTGGTTGAAATTTCACCAAATGCAAATCCACCTGTATGTAAAGTTATTGATTACAAAAAGTTTCTTTACGATAAAAAGAAAAAGGAAAAAGAACTAAAAGCTAAAGCATCAAAAGTAGTTGTTAAAGAAATTAGATTAGGTCCACATACTGATGACCATGATTTTAACTTTAAATTAAAACATGCTGAGAAATTTCTTAATGATGGATCAAAAGTTAAAGTAGATGTTTTCTTTAAAGGACGAAACATCATTTATAAGGAAAAGGGAGAAATTATATTATTGAAATTTGCTCAGGCACTTGAAGAATTTGGAAAAGTTGAAAAAATGCCTAAGCTCGAAGGGAAAAAAATGATACTGATCATCGCTCCTAAAAAGAAGAAGTAAATAATCGAAATATTTTTTATAAATCAAATAACAAATAATAGTAATGCCAAAAATGAAGACAAAATCCGGAGCCAAGAAAAGGTTTTCAATAACCGGAACCGGGAAAATCAAAAGAAAGCATGCTTACAAAAGTCACATCTTAACAAAAAAATCAAAAAAACGTAAACGTAATCTTACTTACGATACGATAGTTGATAAAGCAGATGAGAAAAATGTAAGAGAAATGCTTAGAAAGTAAAATTAAATTATTGTTTAACTTGCTTGTAGCTTAAAGATCCCGAAAAGGGACGCTCAAGGAAAAAAATTAAAAAATGCCAAGATCAACAAATTCAGTCGCCTCGCGACAAAGAAGAAAAAAGGTGATGAAACAGACCAAAGGTCAATTCGGTCGCCGAAAAAATGTTTGGACGGTAGCAAAAAATGCTTATGAAAGAGGACTTCAGTATGCATACCGTGACAGAAAAAACAAAAAAAGAAATTTCAGAGCATTGTGGATACAAAGAATCAATGCAGGTGCAAGACAATACGGAATGTCTTACTCTGTATTTATGGGAAAACTCCACAAGAAAAACATTGACCTTAGCCGTAAGGTTCTCGCCGATTTGGCAATGAATCATCCGGAAGCCTTTAAGGCAATCGTTAATGAAGTAAAATAAATTTACAGGCTGTCATTTTAATTTTGACAGCCTTTTTTATTGAAATGATAAATGATTTTTCGCATTAAAATTTTACCTTTGTAAAAATTATTTATGTACCATTAATTAATAAAATTTTAAAACAATTACACATGAAAAAAAACGTAATTATTATTGGTGCTGCAGGAAGAGATTTCCACAATTTTAATACTTATTATCGTGGAAATGAACAATACAATGTCGTAGCTTTTACAGCTGCTCAAATTCCAGATATCGATGGAAGAAAATATCCTACTGAATTAGCAGGTGATCTTTATCCAGAAGGTATCCCAATCCATGCAGAAGAGAATTTAACAAAATTAATCAAAGACCTTAATGTTAACGAATGTGTATTTTCATACAGTGACGTTACTTACAACAAAGTAATGGAAATGAGTGCCATTGTTAATGCTGCAGGGGTAAACTTTACTTTATTAGGTCCTAACGACACAATGGTAAAAAGTGTAAAACCACTTATTGCAGTTGGAGCAACCAGAACAGGATGCGGAAAAAGCCAGACTTCCAGAAAAATTATTGAAATATTGATGCGCGAAGGTTTAAAAGTTGTTGCTATTCGTCATCCTATGCCTTACGGCGATTTAAACGAACAAAAAGTTCAGCGTTTTGCCACATTGGAAGACCTTGAAAAACACAAATGTACTGTTGAGGAAATGGAAGAATACGAACCACATGTAGTTCGTGGAAATGTAATTTATGCAGGTGTTGATTATGAAGCTATTTTAAGAGCTGCTGAAAATGACCCTGATGGTTGCGATGTTGTTCTTTGGGATGGTGGAAATAATGACTTTCCATTTTACAAACCCGACCTTAATTTTACAGTTATTGACCCACATCGTCCGGGTGACGAATTAAAATATTATCCCGGTGAAGTTACCCTGAGATTAGCCGATTCTATTATTATAAATAAAATGGACACTGCTTCTCCCGAAGGTATTCAAATAGTTAGAGATAATATTGCCAAAGTTAATCCTGATGCTATTGTTATTGATGCAGCTTCACCTATTAGTGTTGACAACCCCGACCTTATTAAAGGTAAAAAAGTTTTAGTTGTTGAAGACGGACCAACATTAACTCATGGTGGAATGAAACTTGGCGCAGGTACAGTTGCTGCCAAAAAATTTGGTGCTGCCGAATTAGTTGACCCACGTCCTTTTACTGTTGGAAAACTTTCCGAAACATTTAAAATTTATCCAAATATCGGAGTTTTACTTCCTGCAATGGGATATGGCGAACAACAATTAAAAGACCTTGAAACAACTATTAACAATACTGATTGTGATGCAGTTATTATAGGAACACCAATTGATCTTAACAGGATCATCAAAATTAATAAACCTACAACAAGAGTTTATTACGATCTTGATGAAATTGGATATCCTGATCTTGAAAAAGTAGTCTGCGATTTTCTCATCGAGAAAAATCTTGTAAAAAAAGCAACTTGTATATGTTGCAAATAAAATATCTTTTAAAGGCGACTTTTTTTAGTCGCCTTTTTTTTGGTTGGTTGTTATAATATATTTTTATTATTTTTGCTATATCTATATTGAAATAGATTTAAAATAAATTAAAAGCTAAACATTAATGAATAAAATTCTCTTTATTACAGTATTCATTTTTCTTGCATGTTTTCTCAATAAAAATGGAATAACTCAAAACAATAAATATACAGATGGTTATATTATTACTTTAGATAATGATACTATTTATGGGAAGACAAGAAATAGAGATTGTATGTATCTATTTTTTTATGATAAAGAAGGAAAAAAAAGGAAATATACACCTAGTAAAATAAAAGGATTTTATTTAGGAGAGAAAATTAATAGAAATGGTTTTAAAACTAAAGGGAAAGAATATATCTCTGTTTTTTTAAATGAATTTGATAATAATTATTATTTATATGTACGGAAAAAAGGATACCTTGATTTGTATCAATTTGAAATAATACATCAAAAACAAGCTTCTTTTGGATTTGGAGTATCTATTGAAGGAGTATTTCTAGGTGCTTTTGCTAGAATTCCTAATTCTAAATCAAGTGGTTATTATATTAAAAAAGAGAATAAGGAAACTCTATACATAGTTCCTAGTAGTCATAAAAAACTAATTAAATTTTTTGAAAAATATTTCCCTGACGAGACCATTACTATTGAAAAATTAAAAAGAAAAGAATATACAATTAAGAAAATGGATGAAATAGTTGAAGAAATAAACAAGAAACACATTTATAATAAAAATCACCAAGCATTATAAGCATAATAAAAACTTACTCAAAAAACATAAATATATATTTTTGAAAAAACATAAAATCTAAGAATGAAAAACAGAAGTTTAGTATCAATCAACGATTTCAGTAAAGAAGAATGGATAAAAATTCTTGATCTTGCTGCCGATTTTGAAGAAAACCCAACTCAAAAAATCCTTGAAGACTATGTTGTGGCAACATTATTTTTTGAACCTTCGACCCGAACAAGACTGAGTTTCGAAAGTGCAGCATCACGTTTAAACGCAAAAATTGTCGGCTTTTCCGATTCTGCATCAACAAGTGTAAAAAAAGGCGAATCGCTTAACGACACAATTTTAACTGTCAGCAATTATTCTGATATAATTGTAATGAGGCATCCTCGCGAAGGAAGCGCACGGTATGCAAGCGAAGTATCACCGGTACCAATTATTAATGCCGGAGACGGAGCTAATCAGCATCCTACACAAACACTTCTTGATTTGTACTCGATAAGGAAAACACAAGGAACACTTAACAATCTTCATATCGCTTTTGTCGGTGATCTGAAATATGGAAGAACCGTTCATTCGCTCGTTGCAGCTCTTTGCGAGTTCAACACAACTTTTCATCTTGTATCGCCGGTAGAACTGAAACTGCCGAGTTATGTTAAAAAACATATTAAAGATAAAAATCTAACTTATCATCAATACACAAATCTTATAGATGTAATTCCTAAAGTGGATATTTTATATATGACACGTATCCAAAAAGAACGTTTTTCAGATCCTATTGATTACGAAAAAGTAAAAAATATTTACATTCTCGAAAACAGTATGCTTGACAATTCTAAAGATAATCTGAAAATATTACACCCGCTACCAAGGGTTAACGAAATTAATGAAGATGTTGACAATAACCCGAAAGCATATTATTTTCAACAAGCCCTTAACGGCGTATTTGTAAGACAAGCATTATTAACCTCAATTTTAGGAGTAAAATAAAATGGAAAATCAACCAAGAAAAGAATTAGTTGTTTCAGCTATTGAAAACGGAACTGTATTAGATCATATTCCTGCAAAAAGTGTTTTTCAAGTAATGAAAATTCTCAATCTCGATAATATTGAAAATCAAGTGCTGTTTGGAACTAATCTCGATAGTAAAAAATTCGGGAAAAAGGACTTATAAAAGTGCGTGATAAATTTTTTAAAAATAAAGAAGTAAATAAAATTGCTTTGATTGCACCTTCGGCAACTCTAATTGAAATAAAAAATTATCAAGTTACTTATAAAAAACAAGTAAAAACTCCCACAGAAATAACCGGATCAGTAAAATGTGTTAATCCTAATTGTATCACAAATCACGAAAATATTATTTCAGAATTCACGGTGATAAAAAATCCTGATGGAGAAATAAAATTACAATGCCATTATTGTGAGAAAATGACCGGCAAAAAAAATATGGAATTTATTTAGTAATTTATATTTGTTGAATAATAATTAAAAACTAAAATCATGAAAAAATACATTCTATCAACACTAATAATAATATTTACAGTAAGTATTGCAAGTGCACAAATCCAGAAGAAAGATAAAGCAAATTTCAAAGAGTACGAACCGGGATTTTATCAAAATTCTATCCTGAAAGATATTCGTGCAGTTAAAGAAATAAAGGAAATTAAGAAAGTTGATAAACGATTTCAGATGGATCATAGCGGACTTGATATTCCTAACAAAAATGACTTATACACACAAGAATGGCACAATCCTGTAATCTCACAAGGAAACACAGGAACATGCTGGTGTTTCGCCACAACTTCTTTTTTTGAAAGTGAAATTTTCAGACTTTCAGGTAAAAAAGTCAAACTTTCGGAAATATATACAGTTTATTGGGAATACATTGAAAAAGCACGGGGTTTTGTACGGTCGAGAGGCAAATCAGCGTTTTCTCAGGGCTCGGAAGGTAATGCCGTAACACGTATGTACAAAAAGTACGGTATTGTTCCATGGGAGGTTTATAATGGCTTACCCGAAGAAAGAAAATTCCATACACATGCTCAAATGTACAAGGAAATGATGTCTTATTTAAAATCAATAAAAAACGACAATGCATGGAATGAAAAAGAAGTTTTGTCAACAATTAAAGATATTATGAACTTTTATATCGGCGAACCTCCAACAGAATTTGAATATAATGAAGCAAAATACACACCTGAATCATTTCTAAAAGATTATCTCAAACTCAATATGAACGACTTTGTTGAAATATTATCCTATTTGCAAGAACCTTATTGGGAAAAAGTTGAATATAAAGTTCCTGATAATTGGTGGCATAGCAAAGAATATTACAATGTTCCACTGAATGTTTATATGGATATTTTGAAAAAAGCCATCCGAAAAGGATACACTATGAGTATTGGCGGCGATGTTTCGGAAGCCGGTTTTGACAGAGGCACACAATGTGCTATTATTCCGGCATTTGATATTCCCTCAATTTATATTGATGAAAATGCACGGCAATTCAGATTTTCAAATCGTACAACAACCGATGATCATGGAATGCATTTGGTTGGATTCTTAGAAAAAGACGGAAAAGACTGGTATCTGATAAAAGATTCCAGTTCAGGATCAAGAAACAATGATGAAGACGCCACTGAATTTGGTTATTATTTCTTTAGTGAAGATTATGTAAAACTGAAAATGATGGGATTTACAGTTCATAAAGATGCTGTAAAAAAAATAATCAAGAAATTTGATTAATTATTTTAGGCTGATTCAAAAAAAGAATTGCCATAGATTCGCAGATAAAAAAATAATTCCTTTTAATTATCTGTGAATCTGTGGCAATTTTGAAAAACTATAAATTTAGTCATTTTACATTTTAGTTCATTTTATCATTATCATCAGGAAACTGCTTTTTCTCTCCACGCAATTATTGATACCGGAATAATATGAGCGATATAAATTAATGAAACGACCAATATGATACTCACCGGTCTTTCAAATACTGAAAACAACAGTAGTATTGATAAAAGAAGAACAGAAAAAATTCCATAAGAATATCTCAATGTTGAGCTTGTTAATTGAAGTTCCCTTTCATCAAGTTTATTAATTGATTTATGAACGAAGTGCCAAAATCCTGTTTTCCAATAGACAATTATAAAACTAATAACAACGATTAATAAAGGAATAATGCAAAATGATTTTATTATTTTACTACTATTTACTATCTCACAATATTCCCAAAGTACAACAATTGATAAAACACTAAGATAATTTACAATTATCCATATTCTTCTTTTACTTAATGATATTGAATTTTTCATAATTTTATTTTTTAGATTTATTATATAATTCACTACTTAAAGGTTTCATTGGTTCAGTTGAAAAAATAAATTCAACAGGCAACTCAAATACCTCACTAAGATTAAAAGCCAGATTTAAGCTTGGATTGTACTCTCCCCTTTCCAGATAACCAATAGTTTGGAAGTTAACTCCAATCCTTTCAGCGAGTTCCTTTCTGCTTATTCCTCTTTCCTGCCTTAGTAAAGTAATTCTGTTATATAATTTCTTTGATTTCATACGGCAAATATAATACATATTGTTGTATATTTACAACAATATTTAATATTTTTTTTAAAACATCCCCCCTATAAACTCATTTGGTGAAACTTACAATATTTTTAATTTCCAAAACTTAATTGATTTTATAAAATAACTCATTAATTTTCGGAGTGGAGTCATTGTTCAAATTCTAAATAAAAATCAAAGAAATAATAAGTTAGAAATCTTGCTCAATGTAACTCCTTCCCCTTTTGGGTGAAGGCTGGGAAGGGGGAATAAACAAACTCAAAACAAAAATAAAATAATTTGAATATCGAATAATGAACACCGATTTTAGATTTCAGATTTTACATTCATCATTAATTTGAAAGTGAATTAAACATTTTCATATTTTTTTAATCACCAAAACAAACACTTTCAACACCTTATAAATAATATCAAAATTATTTTAATTTTTTTATAAAAAGGTTTGTTTTATTAAAATAATAAATTGTACTTTCGCAGCCGCATTTAAGGAAACGTTCTTAATAAATATGCAATGCAGGGTTTAATACTCTAAGGATAAACAGTTTATTAAGCCATTTTTTTTGACAAAAAAAATCTAAAAAAGTTTTTAAAAAAATATCAAAAAAAGTTTGCAGATTAAAAAAATGATATTACTTTTGCAATCCGTTTTTCGACACAAAAAACGGCAAACAAAAATAAGATAATAAAGTTCTTTGAAAAATTTGAAGCAAGCCTAAAAATAGTAGCAAATATCCCCAATTCCAAAATAGAATTGAGAATAATAGATCGTGAGACAATAATCAAATTTTTTTTACAATGAAGAGTTTGATCCTGGCTCAGGATGAACGCTAGCGGCAGGCCTAATACATGCAAGTCGAACGGTAAGTCCCTGCTTGCAGGGAACACGAGTGGCGCACGGGTGAGTAACGCGTATGCAACCTACCTTAAACTGGAAGATAGCCCCAAGAAATCGGGATTAATACTCCATAATAATAATAATTGACATCAATTTTTATTTAAAGCTCCGGCGGTTTAAGATGGGCATGCGTGACATTAGATAGTTGGTGAGGTAACGGCTCACCAAGTCTACGATGTCTAGGGGTTCTGAGAGGATTTTCCCCCACACTGGTACTGAGACACGGACCAGACTCCTACGGGAGGCAGCAGTAAGGAATATTGGGCAATGGACGAAAGTCTGACCCAGCCATGCCGCGTGCAGGATGACAGCCCTATGGGTCGTAAACTGCTTTTATAAGGGAAGAAACCCCCGGACGTGTCCGGGGCTGACGGTACCTTATGAA
>DAOVNY010000072.1 GCA_030630005.1 Bacteroidales bacterium
ATTATCCATCTTAAATATCTTATAGCTGCTTTTAACTTTAGGCATTCCAAACTTTAGTTCACTTTAAGTACTAATTAATTAAACCTTATCTTATTCATATAAAACACAGTTCGTTTATTCATTTTTGCAAGAGAATTATTTCTAATAAGCTGATAGCCGTAACAAAGAAAGTAATTATCATACCAATGGATCATATTACTATTTTCTTCTTCGAGTATGTAATCCTTTTTATATTTTGATTCGAGATTAAAATATTCAAGATTACCAATAACTTCGTTCTTATAAAATAACTTCGAAGCAATTTGTCCTTTCCTATTGTATGCAAGCAAAATATCTTCACCTAATAATAATGGGCTTATGTGTTTTTCAATATCATAAGAAATCAGATCTCTTATCTCGAATCCATGATTCCATTGCATATTTCCATCATCATCAAAACCGGTGACAATAGTATTAAAAAAACTATAACCATCAAATATCTGATAAGTATAAGGAATAGAATTCCCATAATAATCATAAGTAAAATTTGTTTCAGTATGATATTTGGCATAATAAAGTTCGGCTATCAAAACGAGGTTACTATCGGTTTCGTAAATATCGTGCATAATAAGATTATAGTCAAGCGAAAAATCCTTATTTTCCTTTTTTTGCCGCTTTGCTCTATTTTTCAGCATAACAATATTGCGGCTTGCCTGTGAGCCATAGAAATTCTCGAAATCCAAAAAGTTATAAAACCTGATGTATTTCTGTTCGTTTTCTGCAACTTTAGAAATATAAAACCCGGAAGATTCAATTTTTTCTTCGTCTTTTAAATCAGATATGTTGACATTATTAATACTATATGTACCAATTAAAATATTGTCTCCTTTTTTGTTGATATTTAGTTTTGCATAGTTAAGCATATAATTATTCTTCCCCGTTTTAATTTCAGTTGTCCCAATATGAGTTCCGTCAAGTTTAAATTCTACGAGGTACATTTTATTTTTGTTTCGGGATTCAAAATTTGTCAAAACAATCCCAACTTTTTTCTTTTTTTCATTAACTGAAATTGCACTAAGAATATTTTTATTTTTAAATACGACCGGCATTTGTACTAACTCCCCCGAAACCAAATCAATAATATCCAATTCTATATTATCCTTTCTTAATTGGAGTCCAAGATATGCTTTCTTATTATAAACTTTTATATCAACTATTTCGGCTTTATCAGGAATATTTTCACTTACAAGAGTAAAGTTTTCTTTTATAAATGAATATTTTAATATTTGAAGATTAAATTTTGCAGATCCTTTTTTACCGGAATTATGAAATAGCAAATACGAAAATTTGTCGTCAGAAACATATTTATTAAAAAACACATCTTCCTGTAAAGGAATTTCCTGAGTCCATACTTCTTCCATGTCTTTATTAAATAGTGTAAATACCCATTTTACTTTTCCATCATCAATCTTATGAATAGTTTTAAACATAAGTAAAACTCCTTTATCCTTACATGGAATTATATGAAAAACATTGTTGTCAATTTTTGCGTTTGTCTCTATTCGCATGGGTTTATCCTTTTGAGCAAACGAAATATTTACAACAAAAAGCACTAAAAACACCAAAAGTCCGAAAACATTTATCCGATATTTTAAAAAAACACTGCTTATTACGAATCTGGGTTTTAACATATTTTTCCTGATAAGAATTTAATAGAATCTCAGAATAGCAAAGCTATAAATTATTAACTTGATTTTGGGATTAATATTACATTGTTTCAGAGTTATACTATTTTATCATTTTATCATTTACGCATTTTATCATTAATCCATTACCAATTTAATTCGTAATAGAACCATAAAAAAAGGTTGTCTAAACTCTATAATTATTTAGACAACCTCTTTGAATTAAATTTTTGATAAATCTATTAAAAAACGATTAATTTTTTAGTAGAAATGTTTTTAGAGTTAATCAACGATATTCTGACAAAATATATTCCTTTAGTAAGGTCAGAAATATCAGTCTTGAATATTGATCCGTCAACGATCACACTTCTAATTAACTTACCATTTACAGAATAAACTTCAAGTTTGTAAACATCCTCTTTTTGCATTGAGATATTAACTTCATCAAAGGCAGGATTAGGATAAATATTTATTTCGCCACAGTTAGATGTAGGATTATCAATTCCAACATCTGGCATACCGGTTATTAAAATATTATCTATTTCCCAAGTTGATGATTCCGAATTTGTTGAAGTATATTTGTATGCAAGATAAATATTTGTTCCGTTAATTTCGGAAAGATCAACATCACCTGATTCTGTCCATACCCAGCTACCTGCTGATAATTCTACCGTAAGGGCAATCCATACCGCAGCATTTGGATCACTAACTCCATCATAATTATCAGAGTAAAAAACTTCAAGAACATTACCTGAATAATTCATTGCTGAAATAAAAGTAAATATCTCATCATCATACAAATCAAGATTTAAAGCAGGGGAAATAAGCCAGTCTTCATTTTCATGACTTCCACCATCAAATCCGCTCATCTTGGCAAAATTTTCTCCACCATAGGAATCCTGATACCAGATTTGCTCACCGGTAACACTGTATTGTGTCCATGTTCCTAATCCGTCTTCAAAATCTTCGGAATTAATGATAGTAATACCGGCAGTAGTAGCATTTGCTGCAGGTACTGTCCCGTCAATTTTATAATCAATAAATTCTCCGTAATTTGAATATGGGAATATTTGAAAATAATAAGGTGTACTTGCCAATAAATTAGAAAATGTGCAAGTCTCAACACCAAAATCAATATTCAAAGCAGCTGTACCATCAGATAGTACGGGATCATCAAGTACCGGTGTACCATCAACCGGGGCTTCAATATTATCTTCACCACTGGCGAGGATAAGATATCCTACCGGAAGTTGATCTCCAATTGCGTCAATCCATGTAATATCAATAGTCAGTGCATTAGCCACAGCAGCAAAATCTGTTGGGTAATTTGTTGGCTCGGGATCAGGCACATAAGTTCCAAATTCCTGATTATTATTAATTTCTCCGGCTGTTGCAGTTGCAGGATCAACCCAAATAAATTCATCATATTGATTACCTGTACCGGAAAGTTGTAAGGACTCACTTGAAAGAGTTGTGCTTCCTTCTTCCACACCGATATCAACTGAAGTCATTCCACTTGCAGGTCCGCCGGTAGCTGTCATTACTCCTTCATAGCTTAGAAACTGCCCTTCAACAACCGACCCCTGATAATTCAGCGATATACCATCCGGAGCACCATTTTGAATTCCATTTTCAGGATAATAATAATAGTAAAATGTGAAATCACCAATTGTAGCACCAACAGTAAACACATTCAATGTTTTTGTATCATAAACATCACCATTATTTCCATTATAAAATGATACTGAAAAATCACTAAGAATATAAGTACCCGGATTTTCAATGACAACCTCTATCATTTCATTTTCATCAGTTCCTCCATTGTCATAATGGATTTCATTTATCCACGCATTTTGTCCTATGGCATTTATCTGAATAAATAAAAACAGGACAATTGTTAATAGTAAAACTCTCTTCATAGTTTTGGTTTTTTAGTTATAAACTATTTTATCATCACAAAAGTATAAAAAAAAAGCAAGCAAACAAAGCTTGTTTTTTTCTAATAAATAATAATTTAAAATAAGTTCAGGACATAAAAATGGGCATAAAAAAAACCTCCGGTGTATTGCCGGAGGTTTTTTAGAATAAAAATAATTGCTATTTATTTTTTATCGTCATCATCAACTTCTTCAAAGTCAACATCAGTTACTTCATCATCATCTGATTTTTCTGCTTTAGGATCAGGACCGGGTTGTTCTTGTGGTCCCTGTCCCTGTGCTTGTTGCTGAGCTTGAGTAGCTTTATACATTTCTTCACTGGCAGTTTGCCACATTTTATTCAAATTTTCCATGGCAGGTTCAATTTTCGAAAGGTCTTTAGTTTTATGAGCTTCTTTAAGTTCATTTAAAGCTTTTTCGATTGGTTCTTTTTTGTCAGCAGGAATTTTATCACCGTATTCTTTAAGTTGTTTTTCGGTTTGGAAGATCAATGCATCAGCACTATTGAGTTTATCAATTTCTTCTTTTTGTTTTTTATCGGTTTCGGCATTTCTTTCTGCTTCTTCTTTCATTTTTGTGACTTCATCATCAGTCAATCCTGAGGAACCTTCAATTCTTATATTCTGTGATTTTCCGGTTGCATTATCTTTAGCTGCAACATTTAAAATTCCATTTGAATCAATATCAAAAGTTACTTCAATCTGAGGAATACCTCTTGGAGCAGGTGGAATTCCATCAAGATGAAAACGACCTAAACTTTTATTTTGGTTTGCCATTGGTCTTTCACCCTGAAGTACATGAATTTCGACTGAAGATTGATTGTCGGCAGCAGTTGAGAATGTTTCAGATTTTTTAGTAGGAATAGTTGTGTTTGCATCGATCAAACGAGTCATAACGCTACCAAGAGTTTCAATACCAAGTGAAAGAGGAGTTACATCAAGTAACAAAACATCTTTAACTTCACCGGTTAAAACACCACCTTGAATTGCAGCACCAATAGCAACAACCTCATCAGGATTAACACCTTTAGAAGGTTCTTTTCCAAAAAATTCTTTAACTACTTTTTGAATTGAAGGCATTCTGGTTGATCCACCAACAAGAATCACATCATCAATATCTGAAGCAGAAATTCCGGCATCTTTAAGAGCAATCTTACATGGTTTAACTGTATCCTGAACAAGTGAATCAGTAAGTTGATCGAATTTTGCACGGGAAAGTTTTCTTACAAGGTGTTTTGGAATACCGTCAACAGGCATAATATATGGCAGGTTGATCTCGGTTTCGGTAGAACTTGAAAGTTCAATTTTAGCTTTTTCAGCAGCTTCTTTTAAACGTTGAAGCGCCATTGGATCATTACGAAGATCAATATTTTCATCTTTTTTGAATTCTTCTGCAAGCCAATCAATAATTACATGATCGAAATCATCACCGCCAAGGTGAGTATTTCCGTTTGTTGATTTTACTTCAAAAACACCACCACCGAGTTCAAGGATTGAAATATCAAAAGTACCTCCACCGAGATCAAAAACAGCGATTGTTACATCTGAAGCTTTTTTGTCAAGTCCATAAGCCAAAGAAGCAGCAGTTGGCTCGTTAATAATTCTTTTTACGGTTAATCCTGCAATTTCACCTGCTTCTTTAGTAGCTTGACGTTGTGAGTCGCTAAAATATGCAGGGACAGTAATTACAGCTTCTGTAACTGTTTGTCCGAGATAATCCTCAGCAGTTTTTTTCATTTTCTGAAGAACCATTGCTGATATTTCTTGTGGAGTGTATTTTCTATCACCAATTTTTACACGAGGTGTATTATTTTCACCTTTAATTACTTTAAAAGGAACTCTTTTTATTTCTTTTTGTGTCTGATCATAAGTTTCACCCATAAATCTTTTTATGGAGTAAACTGTATTTTCGGGATTTGTAATGGCTTGCCTTTTTGCAGGATCGCCGATTTTACGTTCGCCATTTTCAGTAAATCCAATTATTGAAGGAGTAGTTCTGTGTCCTTCGCTGTTTGGAATAACAACAGGCTCGTTACCTTCCATTACAGATACACATGAGTTTGTAGTTCCAAGGTCAATTCCAATAATTTTTCCCATTACTTATATTTTTTTATTGATTATTTTATTTATTTGTTTCCGTTTCAAAGCTTTTCAATGATTATGCCATCTTTTTTTTATTGCTGAGATTTTACCTTTCTATATCTTTTGCTCTACACGTAACACCTTAATATCAACAACTTATAAAATCAATTAAAAAATGAAATACAATTACTTAATTAATAATGACAATTTTGTTATTATTAATTAACTGTCAAAAAATTATGACAAAACGACAGGGAAGGGGGTTTCAGGTCCCGAAGCAAAGCTTCGAGGATGCTCGAGCAAAGCTCGGCATTTCGGGTTTTGGGTTTCAAGTTTCAGGTTTCAGGTTTTGCAGTAAGAAGGATCAAGGATCAAGAATCCAGTATCCAATATTTATTCTACTTTATGTTTTTAAAACTTAATATTAAGATCTCGCAGAATAGCAACTGATTCGGATTTCAGTAGTTTACTTCTGGTTTTTTGATATCTACTTGAGAAAAGTCCAATACCGTTTTCGATATTTGTAAATTCGGGTTTATCCTGAACAATACTACTCGAAGGTTCATTCACTTCCATATATGTATTCATATCTTCACCGGCAACTGATATGATAAAATCAAGATTTAATGGTAGGCGATAATGAACTTTATCTTCTATGGACTGATCGTTATAAGGAATATTTTGTGCACATAAAAAATAAAAACTCTCACCAAAATAAATCATTTCCATTTCTTCTCCACCAATAGAGGTATTTGATTTGACTGTTCCCAGCACCCAATCAATATGTTTATAAACAGTATCTGCCTGATCGATAAATTTCTCTTTATAATTAAACCTTATCACGACCTCGTATCTTTTACCGTTTATTGCCGATACCCACTCCACAGCCTTTTGAGTTGTTTCTGTTAATACTATATATGTCCCACCTGCTCTGGGCTTTGTCATATAAAAATCGTTAATGAGTTTGGTTTCGGATGTTATTTCCTTTTCACCATTAATAATCCTTAGTTTGTATGTATTATCTTCATTCAAAGGAGCATCTGTTTTGTAAAGTATTTGATAAGGATTGTAAAAAACACCTTCTTCTTTATTTGTGATTGTGATAGTATCAAGTTCAAAGGTGTTAAGATGATCAGAACCAGACCATTCTTCAATAGTAACATTAAGCTCATTAAGATAATTACTCGAATCTTCGATTTGTGCCATTATCAGAGCATTTCCTTCACCCAAAAATGCTTTATTAATCTTAACATAAGTTGTACTATCCTGATCAAGCAATCCGAAAACCACGGTTACATCCTGATAATTAGCATTAATATCAAAATCCGTTTCGCAAGAATTAAAAAACAAAAGTGATGAAAATATTAGAAAAAATATTGCGAATCGTTTCATTTGACTATCTTATAATAAATACTTTATACTTGTACGGAACAGAATTGCAAAATTTCCAGTTTTGTTTTGTACCGCATTACTACTTCCAAACTTGTTTGTGCGTCTGTATAAACAGCTTTTGCTTCGCAAAATTGTTAAGAAGTAGTATAAATCATTTACTTAACAGTAAGTAATGAACGGGCAAAAGTAAAAATATATTTTGGATTTTTATGAATATAAAATGTAGAAAATTTAAAAATCCTCTAAGAGCCTTCGAGGCTCTGATCTAAGAGGATGTATAAGGAAATCCTTATTCAGCAAATCCTCCAGATTTTTAAAATCTGGAGGATTTTTCATATTTAATTTCAATAATGAAAAATGTAAAATATTGATGTGTTTTGTCTCCTATTTATTTTTTAATGTAAATTTGCAACGAAATCAATAAACATTCAAGATGTCAAAACAAAAGACAATACCTAAGATCACAACTCATGTTCTTCAGGAGATGAAACTTAAAGGTGAAAAAATTGCCATGCTTACTGCTTACGATTATTCTTTGGCACGAATACTTGATGATTCGGGGATTGACGTGATATTAGTTGGTGATTCAGCCTCAAATGTTATGGCAGGCTATAAAACAACGTTACCAATTACTTTAAACGAGATGATCTATCATGCATCGTCGGTAATGCGAGCAGTTACCAGAGCTTTTGTTGTTGTTGATCTTCCCTTTGGTACGTATCAGGGAAATTCAAAAGAAGCCTTAAACTCAGCTATTCGCATTATGAAAGAATCAGGTGCAAATGCTATAAAAATGGAAGGTGGAAAAGAAATCATCGAATCAATTGACAGAATACTAAGTGCGGGGATTCCTGTAATGGGTCATCTGGGACTTACTCCTCAATCAATTCATAAATTTGGGACTTATGTGGTGAGAGCTACTAATGAAGACGAAGCAAATAAACTAATTGAAGATGCTCATTTGCTTGAAAAAGCCGGTTGTTTTGGAATAGTACTTGAAAAGATACCTGCCGAACTCGGAGAAAAAGTAACCAAAGCAATAAAAATTCCAACGATTGGAATCGGAGCAGGAAGCAAAGTGGATGGACAAGTATTGGTATTGCATGATATGCTTGGAATAACTCAAAAATTCTCGCCTCGTTTCTTAAGAAGATATCATAATTTGACCGAAGAAATAAAAGGATCGGTTCATTCGTACATTGATGACGTAAAATCCGTAAACTTTCCAAACGAAAGAGAAGAATATTAGGCTGGATACTTGTTGCTTTATACTGGATGCTGGAGACTGCTGACTGAAGACTGGATTCTTGATACCCATACGGGCTAACTTCGTGTCGCTGGAGACTGCCGACTGATAACTGATAACTGATAACCGATAACTATTTTTGTATTATGAATATTAAATTGTTTGAAAAAAGAATATTATTTGAAGATAATCATATTATCATCATAAATAAAGAAGCATCCGAAATTGTTCAGGGAGATAAGACGGGTGATAAACCATTATCTGAAATAACAAAAGAATACATAAAAATCAAATACAAAAAGCCGGGTAATGTTTTTATGGGTGTTGTCCACCGCATTGACCGTCCGGTAAGTGGTGCGGTAATCTTTGCAAAAACAGGCAAAGCACTCAGCAGACTTAATGAATTGATTAAGAAAAACGAAATCAGTAAATCGTATTGGGCAGTTGTAGCTGAGAGACCTCCACAAATGAAGGAAAAGCTGGTTCATTATCTTCGTAAAAACGCAAAACAAAATAAATCTTATCCTGTCAGAGAAAATGATAGAGACGCAAAACGCGCTGAACTGAACTATGAATTAATTGGAACAAGCAACGATTATTATTTACTCGAAATTAATTTGATAACCGGAAGGCATCATCAGGTTAGAGCACAGCTTGCAACTATTAATTGCCGCATCAGAGGTGATCTGAAATATGGTGCTCCACGGTCAAATAAAGATGCTTCGATACATTTGCATGCACGAAAAATTTCTTTTATTCATCCTGTGAAAAAAGAAAAAATAGAAGTAGTAGCTCCGGTTCCAAATGATCCTTTATGGAAATATTTTGAAGAGAATCTATCTCCTTCAAAAAAAACAACAATCAATAAAAGAAAACAACGAAAAATCAGCAAATGACAAATACTAAAATAAATAGTATAATCTTTTATATTTTTCTATTTCTGATTTTTCAAAACAACACATTTTCTCAATATTACAGTTCAGGTCAGGATCCGTTCAGTACGAAGTGGAAAATGATAAAAACCGAAAGTTTCAAAATTATCTTTCCTGAAAAATTTAGAGATCAAGCACAATTTGTAAGTAATACTTTGGAATTCACAAAAAACAAAACAGCAGGGTCTTTGAATATCAAACCTGACAAAACCACAATAATTCTACACAATCAATTAGTTACGTCCAATGCTTTTGCTTCGCTTGCTCCAAAAAGAATGGAATTTTTTACTTGTCCGCCACAGGATATTGCTTCGCAGGACTGGCTCGAACAACTTATAATACACGAGTACCGGCATATTTCGCAATTTAAAAAAGTCAGGCAGGGATTTACCAAATTCTTATCTTATGTTTTCGGGCAACAAGGAAATATTGCAGTTTTCGGTTTGTTTGTCCCGATGTGGTTTATCGAAGGCGATGCTGTTTGTACCGAAACCGCTCTCAGTAAATCAGGGCGTGGAAGAGTCCCGCAGTTTTCGATGCCTTTAAGAACTCAAATTCTTGACAAAGGAAAATACCCTTACGTAAAGGCAACACTTGGTTCTTTTAAAGATTTTATTCCCAACTATTATGTTTTAGGATATAATCTTGTTGCTCAATCAAGAAAAATTTATGGAATGAATTTATGGAATTCTGCTTTGAATACGGTTGGGAAATATCCATTTATTATCACTCCTTTTTCAAAAGGAATAAAAAAAAATACAGGACTTACAAAACGAAAATTCTATAAGAAAACTATTGAAGAACTTGAAGCCGGATGGGAGCTTCAATCAAAAAAAGAAACTTATAGTTTTTATGATGTTCTTAGTCCTGATAACGAAAAATGGCACACAAATTATAAGTTAGGAGTTTTTATTGATGAAGATAAAATTCTTACAGAAAAAACAGGAATTGATGATATAACCCGTTTTGTGATCTTTGACAAAAGCGGAGAAGAAAAAAAGATTTTTACACCCGGCAATACTTTTCATGAGATGTTATCTTTTTCGGATAATAAAATCTGCTGGGCAGAAAAAACTTATGATCCTCGCTGGCAAAACAGAAATTATTCAATCATTAAAATTTATGATCTAAAAACAAAAAAGACCAAAAAACTGACAAGGAGAAGCAGATATTTTTCCCCTTCATTTTCTCCTGACGGAAAATATATCTCCACAGTAGAAGTTTCGGAAAATAATAATTATTCTTTGTTGTTACTTGATCCAAAAGATGGTTCTGTCTTGAAAAAATTCCAAACAGAAGATAATTCATTTATCATCACGCCTTCGTGGTCTGACGACAGCCGGAGAATTGTTTTCATTACAATGAATAAAAAAGGAAAAAGTATTGCCATTCTTGATCTTAAAACCTCATCAATAAAAACAATTTTGCCTTTTGAATTTACAGAAATATCCAAGCCGGTTTTTTATAAGAACTATATTTTATTTACCGGAGCTTATTCCGGTATTGATAATATTTATACCATCGACACATCATCACAAAAAATATTCAGAGTGAGCTCAGCCCGGTTTGGAGCAACAGATGTAGCAGTTTCACCTGATAAAAAACTCCTGATCTATTCAAATTATACAAACAAGGGGTATCAGATTGTTAAGGCAACAATAGAAATAAATCAATGGGAACCTCTCGAAAAAGTTAATGACAATTCATTAAAACTTTACGAAGATATTTCGAAAGAAGAAAATTGGGTGTTGAACACTGACAGTATTCCCGAAAAGGAATATGAAATAAAAAATTATTCCAGGATTTTAAACTTGTTTAATTTTCATTCATGGGCCCCCGTTTCCATTGATGTTGATAATAACGGTTTTAAACCCGGAGCAAGTCTGATGTCGCAAAACGAGTTGAGTACAACATTTACCACTCTTGGTTATGAATATGATATTAATGAAGAATGTGGTAAATATTATGTTGACTTTACATATAAAGGATGGTATCCGGTTTTCGATTTGCATTTTGATCAAGGAAAACGATGGGATGTTTTTACGGATTCGTCAGATAATAAAACAGATTATTCGTGGCGGGAAACAAAT
>DAOVNY010000058.1 GCA_030630005.1 Bacteroidales bacterium
ATAAAAAAATGAAAGAAAAATTTATTGTAATATTTCTTAAACAAGCGATTGAATTTGTGGAAAATTTGGACACAAAAACAAGAACTAAGATATACTACAATATCGACAAATCGAAATTGATTAATGACCCTAAACTATTTGAGAAATTAGAAGGAGAAATATGGGAATTTAGAACAAAATATAATAGAATTCAATATCGACTATTTGCTTTTTGGGACAAATCTGATAAAACAGATACTTTAGTGATTGCCACACACGGAATCATAAAAAAAGTGAATAAAGTCCCCAAAAAAGAAATTGAGAAAGCAGAAAAAATCAGACTTGAATATTTAAAAGCAAAAATTTGAAATAATGAAAACAAAAAGAAATATTGAAATGTTGACTCTTGACCAATTGAAAGACAGGCATATCGGGAAAATAGGAACACCAGATAGAGATAAATACGAATTTGACTTAAAAGTTGAAGTTCTTGGAGAAATAATTAAATCTACTAGAAAAGAAAGGCATCTGACACAGGAGCAACTTGGAGAATTAATTGGAGTTCAAAAATCTCAGATTTCAAAACTCGAACGAAACACTAAAAATGTGACAATAGAAACAATATTGAAAGTGTTTAGAGCATTGAAAACAAATATCAAATTTAGTATTGAAATGACCGAAGATAATTTGGAGATAGCATAATTAAATACTAAAAAGTAGCACAGGTTCATACTGCATGCCGCAATATGAAAGCGTGAACTCATCCAGTTTCCAGTTTTCAGTCCTCAGTCGGCTTGCTGTATTACTGCCGACTGTGGACTGCTTACTGTCTACTATTTTCTTCAATCCAGTATCAAGCATCCAGCAACCAGCACCCAGCACCCAGTATCCAGCAACCGGTACCCACTTTATTAATAATTGTTAAATTTCCCGATAGTTTTCCTATTTATTTTGTAATCTTGTATTTCCAATTTCATGAGTATCTGAAAACAGGAAAAATTAAGCAAACAAGCAGGTTAGAAAAAATATTAAAAAAATGAATATCGCATTATTTGGTAAAACAATATCTGAAGATACAAAGCCATATATTCAACAAATAATAAATAAACTCGAAGATGTAGGTGCAAAGATAATTGTATTTGGTCCTTATTATTCCAATATCAAATCTGAAATTGTTTTTAGTTCGGAAGTAAACATTTTTAATGATTACAAAGAACTGAAAGAAGAAACTGATTTTTTATTTTCGATAGGGGGAGACGGCACTTTTCTGGATACGCTTCCTTTAGTTAGGGATTCGGGAATACCGATTATGGGAATAAATGTAGGGCGTTTGGGATTTTTATCCAGTATTTCGAAAGATGAAATTTGTATTGCGATTGATAATATTATTAAAGGAGAATACACAATTGATAAGCGTGCCTTGCTGAAAGTAAAAGAACCTAAAAACTTATTTGGTGAACTTAATTATGGATTAAATGAATTATCTGTCAGTCGAAAAGAATCTACTTCTCTTATCGTAGTTCATGTTTATGTTGATGATATTTTTTTGAACTCATATTGGGCAGATGGAATAATTATTTCAACACCCACAGGCTCCACTGCATATTCGCTGAGTTGCGGTGGTCCTTTTATTACTCCCGGCTCAAAAAACTTTGTAATAACTCCAATTGCTCCACACAATTTAACTGTGAGACCTGTCGTTATACGTGACGATAGCGTAATCAGGATCAAGGTTGAAGGAAGAGATAAAAACTTTTTTGTCAGTCTTGATTCCCGTTTCGAAAAAATAGATTCCCCAATTGAAATAGAAATTGCAAAGGGTGATTTTGAAATAAACATGGTTCAAATGAAAAGCAAAGATTTTTTCTCTACAATACGTGATAAATTGAAGTGGGGATTAGATGTTAGAAATTAATATATTAAGTATTAGTATTATCGGGAAAAAGTAATATTTTTGCGGGCTAAATAAAATTTGGAAAAAAACAAGAATGAAAAAATTTATCATTTCAATATTTATTTTATTATTTTGTTTTGGAAGTCTCCAAAGTCAGGATTTTGAAGTTGGTTTTTTTGGAGGAGGTTCATATTATCTCGGGGATATTAATCCCGGACTTCATTATTGGCAAACCAAACCGGCTTATGGTGTGCTAACCAGATATAATGTGAATACACGTATGGCTGTAAAACTAAGTCTTTATCGTGGAGATATTGCAGGTGATGATGCTGTTACAAAAGCTGATGTTGATAGAGGTCTAAAGTTTGAATCGGTAATT
Source organism: Bacteroidales bacterium (assembly GCA_030630005.1). GTDB lineage: Bacteria > Bacteroidota > Bacteroidia > Bacteroidales > JAIORY01 > JAIORY01. The sequence goes on from DAOVNY010000058.1 coordinate 2,253, forward strand.
AATGACCTTTCTGCAATTTTTGAATTTAATTTTTTACCTTATTTTACCGGAAGCCATAAGAGCTATTTTACACCTTATATTTTTGTTGGTGCTTCGGGTTTTACATACAATCCTAAAGTTGGAAATGTTAGTTTAAGAGACCTTGGCACCGAAGGGCAAAAAGCAGATAGTAGTGAATATTCCAAGGTTGCTTTTGCAATTCCTTTTGGTTTTGGATTCAAATACAGTATTACTAAAAAATTAGGAATTGCTGTTGAATGGGGATTACGAAAAACTTTTACTGATTATATTGATGATGTAAGTACAACATATTATCTTGTTGGGCAGGATATTGATCCCTCGGATCAGGCAACTTTTTTGTCAGATCCAACTCTTGATCATGAACCCGGAATGCAGAGAGGAAATCCTGAAACAAATGATTGGTATGCTTTTACAGGTATAACCATTACTTATAAATTTAGATTTGGTAGTCGGGCTCGTTGCCTTGATCAACGAAGATAATTTTTGCTCTACTACGAATTTGAATGATTGAATGACTGAATGAACTTAAAAGATAAAATAAACATTGAAAAATTACCTATCCATGTGGCTGTTATTATGGATGGTAATGGACGATGGGCAAAAAAGCAGGGAAAAAACCGTACATTTGGTCATCAGCATGGCGTGAAAGCGGTTCGCAAAACTGCTGAAGCTGCTGCCGAACTCGGTATCAAATATCTTACATTATATGCTTTTTCTACTGAGAACTGGAATCGTCCAAAATACGAAGTAGAGGTTTTGATGAAACTTCTGGTGAAAACCATTGATAAGGAAACAAAAACTCTTAATAAAAATAATATCCGCTTAAATGCAATTGGCGATCTTAATAGTTTACCACCGGCAAGTTATAAGCAGTTGATGAAATCAATTGATGATACAGCCGGAAATACCAGGATGACTTTAACACTTGCCTTGAGTTACAGTTCACGGTGGGAGATTGTAGATGCAGTAAAAAAGATCGTTGAAAAAATTAAAACTAATGATATCTCTGCAGAAAGTATTAATCAGGAATTGTTTAGTTCTTTTTTAAACACCAATAATTTGCCTGATCCTGAACTTTTAATCAGAACAAGCGGAGAAAACAGAATAAGTAATTTCTTGCTTTGGCAAATAGCCTATGCTGAATTATATTTTACAGATACTCTTTGGCCTGATTTCAGGAAAGAAGATCTGTACAAGGCATTGATCGATTTTCAGGGTCGTGAAAGAAGATTTGGAAAGACAAGTGAACAAATTAATAAGTAAAAATTTATAATGAAAATTAACATCTCATCATATTCGTTTTTTAGCATAAAAAAATTAGCAGGAATTATTTTATTACTGTTATTAATTTCTTTTACACCTGTTTTTTCTCAAATACAACTCGGTGAAGAAATTATTGAAGTTGATTATTCTAATCCTCAAACTTATGAAATTGGCGGTATTACTGTTTCCGGTATTAAATATCTCGATAATAATGTAATGATCATGCTTTCGGGTCTCAAAATCGGTGATGAGATTACCATTCCGGGTGATGATATTTCAAAATCTATTAATAAACTTTGGGATCAGGGATTATTCTCAAATATTAAAATATCAGTTGTCGGAAGAATGGATAATGCTGTTTTTCTTAATATTGATCTTGTAGAGCGAGCACGTTTATCAAAATTCTCTTTTCGTGGAATTAAACGTGCTGCTGCTGATAACCTTCGTGAAAAATTGCAATTAACAAGAGGCGATGTGGTTAATAATAATCTTATCATAAGATCAAAAAATATTATTAAAAATTATTATACCGATAAAGGATTTCTTGATACTTATGTTGATATCAAACAGCTTGTTGATACTTCTTCTGCTAATGGTGTTGAACTGATCATTAATATCAAAAAAAGTAAGAAAATAAAGATAAATAGTATCAATGTTAAGGGAAATAAACATTTAACCTTAGGGAAAATCAAAAGTTCTTTGAAAGATACTAAGGAAAAAAGTGTTGTAAAACCATTATACAATATTGATAAACTTATTTATCAAATCATTAAAAAAGCCATACATTTTGATGTTATTGGGTTTTATGATGTTTTTGAAAATTATGCAACTGAAAATCTTAAGTTTAGAATATTCAAATCATCAAAATATATTGAAAATGATTTTAATGAGGATAAAACAAATATCATTTATAAATATAATAAATTAGGATATAGGGATGCTAAGATAATGAAAGATTCTGTTTATCGAAACGAAGATGGTTATATAAATATTGATATTACTGTTGATGAAGGCAATAAATATTATTTTGGAGATATTTCATGGATTGGAAATACGAAATATACTTCGCAACAATTAAATGCTATATTGCGAATTAAAAAAGGTGATGTTTACAATCAGGAACTTCTTGAAACAAACCTTACTTTTAATCCAAACGGTATGGATGTAAGCTCTTTGTATTTAGATGATGGATATCTTTTCTTTTCTGCCCAACCTGTCGAAGTTCGGGTTGATAATGATACAATTGACCTTGAGGTCAGATTGAGAGAAGGTGATCAGGCTACTATCAACAAAGTTTCGATAAGAGGAAATACACGAACAAACGACCATGTTGTACTTCGTGAATTGAGAACCAGACCGGGGCAACTTTTTAGCCGTTCGGATATCATCAGGACAACACGGGAGCTGGCACAATTGAAATTTTTTAATGCCGAAACAATTACTCCTAATGTAAACCCTGACCCTGCTTCCGGTACTGTAGATGTTGATTATTCAGTTGAAGAAACCTCTGCCGACCAGATCGAATTATCCGGTGGATGGGGATATGGAAGAATTATTGGTACTCTTGGTTTGTCATTTAATAACTTTTCGGCACGTAACTTATTTAACGGAAAAGCATGGAGACCAATACCCACGGGTGATGGACAAAAACTTACTCTAAGAATGCAGACTTATGGAAAAGGTTATTTCAGTTATAGTGCCTCATTTGTTGAACCATGGCTTGGTGGTAAAAAACCAAATGCATTAAGCTTATCTTATTACCATTCATTATATTCAAACGGACTTGAAAGAGGTAATGAGAACAGAGCTGCATTTATAATTAACGGATTATCAGTTGGACTTGGAAAACGACTTCAGTGGCCTGATGACTTTTTTACTTTGTATCATGGCATTAACTTACAGAAATATGATCTGGAAAATTACTCAAATATTTTATCTGTTGGTGATGGAACAGGTACTTATAATAATATAAGTTATAGCTTAAATTTGTCCCGAAATTCTATCAGTGCACCTATTTATCCCAGATATGGCTCCGAATTATCTCTGTCTTTGGAACTTTCACCACCATATTCATTATTTAATAATAATGATTATACTACTATGGATGATGAAGAAAAGTTTAAATGGATGGAATACCATAAGTGGAAGTTCAAAGCAGCATGGTATCTTGAGTTATATGATAAACTTGTTTTAAGCACACGAATACAATTTGGATTTTTGAGTTGTTATAATAATAATATCGGTGTAATTCCATTTGAGAGATTTTATCTTGGTGGTGATGGTTTATCAGGATACAATAATTTTGACGGAAGAGAGATAATTGCAATGAGAGGCTATGCAAATGAGTCGGTAACACCTATGTATTATCAGGATAAAAACATTGGAGGTACAATTTACAATAAATATACTTTTGAGTTGAGATATCCACTCTCGCTTAATCCAAGTGCTACAATATATGCTTTAGCATTTCTTGAAGCCGGTAACTCGTGGTTAAACTTTAAAACATTTGATCCGTTTACTGTTAAAAGAGCTGCAGGTGTTGGTGTTAGAGTTTTCTTGCCAATGTTTGGTGTTCTGGGATTGGATTATGGTTATGGATTTGATGAAATACCTGGACTTCCTGATGCTAACAAAGGTCAATTCCATTTTTCAATAAATCAATCGCTGGATTAAAATAAGTACTTAAAGTGAACTTTAGGCACTTATTAGTTACGTTCATTATTTGAGAATACAATTTCTGGCAGGTTTTTTGTTAGTTATACGAAAAAATTAATCTTATTAATAACACTGAAATATTATTTATTTTTCAGAAAAAAAAGGAGGAAAAAAATGAAAAAAACAATTTTAACAATTATCGTAGTTATTTCAGCGGTGGCATTTACATTCGCTCAAAAATATGCTTATGTAGATACTGATTATATCTTAAAAAATATCCCTGAATATAATGATGCACAGGAATTATTGGATGATCTTTCGGTGAAATGGCAAAAAGAAATCGAAGAAAAAATCGCAGAAGTAGATAATCTTTATCAAAAATTTCAAGCAGAAGAAGTACTGCTTCCTGAAGATCTTAGAATAAAAAGGGAAAATGAAATTATTGAAAAAGAAAATGAATTGAACAAATTTAAAAATGAAAAATTTGGCAGAGAAGGTGAACTATTCCAAAAACGGCAGGAACTGGTTCAACCTATTCAGGAAAAAATTTATACTGCAATTGAAGAAATTGCAACAGTAAAAAATTATGCTTTTGTATTTGATAAAGGTGGCAATTTAAGCATTCTTTATTCTGACCCAAAATTTGATATCAGCGATGATGTGCTTGATGAAGTTGGCAATGTTATGCAAACTGTAAGAAAAGAGGATAGAAATTAAATGCAATATAAATAAGTACTTAGAGTGCCTAAAGTTTAAAAAAAATTAATGGGCTGTTGTATTATAATATGGCAGCCTTTTGGAGAAAAATCTAACTTTATCATTTTTTCATTAATTGATTCTGGAAGAATTAATTTTGCAATTACAAATTAAAGATTAAAAGTACTCCGCCAACAACTAATCCAACCACAATATTTATAAGTTTCATATAAACGAAACTCTTTTTTGATTCGGCAAGTAAGGGCAAAGCACCATGCCCATCCTGAACTATTGAGCTTGCTATCAAAATGCTAAACGGAATTACACCACTTACAAATAAAGTAATAAATACTAAATGAGGTCCTGATTCTGGAATTATCCCGATTAATACAGCAATTATCAAGATTACATAAATATTGTTTTGCACCCACTCTTCAACATTAATATAATGCTCTAAAAAATGAATTAATAAAATAGCACCGAAAGTCCAAAGAAAAATTCTTGGAAGGTGTTTTTTTATAACGTGACCCCAAAGATGGTCTTTAATAAAATGATCGGGAACGGTAGTTACTATAAATAAGATAACTAAACTTCCGATAAAAAATGTTATACGTTCCCAGTTCCATTCTTTTGATCCTATTTCACCAATAATTATAAAAATAATGAAAATTAAAAAACCACTTATTAAAAGTGAGCGTTCAAAACTTATTTCTTTTAGCTGTGATAATAATTTCCCTTTCGGGAAGCAATGACATTTTTCTTCTTCGGGATGAACTTCAAATCCAAAAGAATTATCGGTTTTTTGATCTTTTGACTTTGAGAAAAACATAATTAAAAAACCTGTAAGTATTGCAGTTCCAAAAACGATAAGAGATAGAATCAATGCTTTACCGGGTATCATGGCAAACATTACAAAAGCTTCATCACCAAATGTGGCTATCATTGCAGTAACTAAAGCTGCAAAACCAATAACCCTGTGAGTGAAAAGAGATACAACGGTGAATGCACCAAGACATCCTGGGATAACTCCCAAAAATGCTGCTAAAATTATTTGCAGCCAGCTTTTTTGCTGAAGCTTCTGATTCCAAATCCCCTTGGTTTGAACGTTAATATAATCGATCAAAAGCATCATCATTAGGACAAAGCCGGTGATCATTAAGGTATGTTTAAAAATGTTTATTATTTCATTGATGTTCATTAAATATTATTTTGTGTTTTGTGGAAACAAATATAAGCATCTAATAATTTAAGATTTAAGAATTAAGATTTAAAATTTAAAAAATTATTGATCATCATCGAATTTAAAAACAGAAATCTAAAATCTAAAATCTAAAATCATAAATCATAAATCATAAATCATAAATCATAAATCTAAGATTTCTTTTCAAATAATAATTTACAAAGGTATAAAAAATTATTATTTAGAAAAATTCTAAATAAAGTTGGAATAAATAAAATTAAATTATAATTTTGCAAACTGAATTTATGAAGAGCTATTTTAAAAATATAATAAAGAGAATTATTGCAATAGCATTGTTGATAATTGTTCTTGCTATTTCAATAAATAATTCATTATTTATTCACAGTCATATTTTACCTGACGGAGAAGTTGTTCAGCATGCTCACCCTTACAATACATCAGAAAACCCAGAAAGTCCATTTAAAACTCACCATCATAGTAGTTTTGAAATATTGCTGTTAAATAATTTGTTTTCATTTTTATGGATAATTATTGCCGCAGTTTTTATTGTTTTCAATAAAAATGTTCAAGTTATTTCGATTAATAAACTTTTTTTTAGGAAAACAAATACTTATTCATTCTCACTTTCCAGAGGTCCTCCAATAGCCTAATCTTATCGTATTTTTTTTCTCATTAATTATTTAAATACAATTTAATAATTATATGAGTTGGGTATGTCTTTAATCTTAAGACGTTATCCGTAAATTATTTAATATCAATTTTAATATCAAAAACATTAGCACTTATGAAAAACAAAACATCAATACTAATATATATATCATTATTATTTTTTTCGTTACAGACTTTTGCTCAAGGAACTGATGCTAACATTGTTGGGCACGTAGTAAGTAATGGTGAACATATTCCGTTTGCTACAGTTCTTGTTAAAGGAACAACAATAGGAACGGCTACTGATGAAACGGGGCATTATACTTTAATTAATCTTCCCGTAGGAAAAAATATTATTAAAGCACAGGCAGTTGGTTATAAACCACAAGAAAAAGAAGTTATAATTAATATCGGTGAAACCAAAGTTGTTAAATTTGACCTTGAACAAGATGTTCTCGGATTGGAACAAGTTGTTATTACCGCTGACAGAAATGAAAAAAATCGTCGCGAAGCTTCGGTTATTGTTAATACGATAACACCAAAAATGTTTGAAGTTACTCAGTCGGTGACTGTATGCGACGGTTTAAATTTTTCTCCTGGCTTAAGAACCGAGAATAATTGTCAGAATTGTGGTTTTACCCAGTTAAGAATAAACGGAATGGAAGGACCATATTCTCAAATTCTAATCAACAGCCGACCAATATTTAGTGGTCTTGCAGGTGTTTACGGATTGGAATTATTACCGGCAAGCATGATCGAAAGAATTGAAGTTATTCGTGGTGGAGGTTCGGCTTTGTACGGAAGTAATGCAATTGCAGGTACAGTAAATCTTATCACAAAAGACCCGATAAGTAATACTTATGAAATTGGAATAAATTCCGGTTTAATTGGCGTTGGCTTAAAAGATTCAGGAAATCCGGCTCAGGATAATAGCATTAATTTAAATACATCTATTGTTTCACCGGATCATAAAACAGGTATTTCTATTTTTGGTTTTCACAGAAATCGTCAGCCTTTTGACGCAAATAATGATTCTTTTTCTGAAATATCAAAAATTAGAAATACTACTATAGGAACACGTGCTTTTCATCGCTTTGGACTCAGAAGTAAATTTATTGCCGATTTTTTTCATATTGATGAAAATCGAAGGGGAGGAGATAAATTTGATTACCCTGTTCATGAAACAGGTATAGCCGAAGCTATTCAACATAATATTAATACCGGAGCTTTGACTTATGAAAAGTTTTTTAGAAAATATGATCTTCTTTCTGTGTTCGTTTCAGGGCAGAGTGTTGAACGTGATTCCTATTACGGAGCTGATCATTCATTAAAAGATTATGGAAAAACAAATGATTTTACTTATACCATCGGTTCTCAATATAAAGCTGATTTTTCTTCTTCAAATGTGATCTTTGGAATTGAAAATGAAGGTAGTTTTCTTAAAGATGAAAAACTTGGATGTCCGGTATATCATTGGAATGCCGATTCTACAATTAGTACAACTCATACCGAAAATACAGATGTTGCCGATCAAAAGAAAAATACTATTGCTTCTTTTGTTCAGTACGAATATGATTTTGAAAGATTGAAAATATCTTGTGGTTTAAGATACGATCATTATAATGTTTCAGATAATATTAGTGATGCTGATGATATTACAGGTGATGTGCTCAGTCCGAGAATTAATATCTTGTACGATATGAGTGAATTTCTTCAAGCCCGATTGAGTTATTCACAAGGTTTCAGAGTTCCTCAAATATTTGATGAAGACCTGCATATTGAGACTTCAGGATTGAGAAAAATTATTCATAAAAACAACCCTGATTTAAAACAGGAAACAAGTCATAGTTATACAGCTTCTTTTGATTTTAATAAAAAAATTAAAACAATAAATTTTGGGCTTCTTGTCGAGGGTTTTTATACCCAATTGTATAATCCTTTTGCTAATGAGTTTGGTGAACCCAATGAAAATGGAACTGTAGTTTATACCCGTGTAAATGCAGCAGAAGGAGCAGTAGTTTATGGTGTGAATTTTGAATTGAACTTTGTTCCTTCTTCAAAATTATTTCTAAAGTCGGGCTTTACAATTCAGAAAAGTGAGTTTAAAGAAATTCAGGAATTTGATGAAAAGAAATTTTTTAAATCACCCGGAAGTTATGGTTATATGAGCGTAAAATGGACACCCGTGAAAAAACTGGAGTTATCAGGTTCGGCAAATTATACAGGGAAAATGTTAATCCCATATTTTGGTTTAAATATTCCTGATCCTGATGCCGGTGAATTGCATGAGTCGGATTCATTCCTTGATCTTGGAGCTAAGATCAGTTATTCTGTGAAACTTAATGGCGCAAGTCTTAAAGTTTATGCCGGAATAAAAAATATTATGAATTCTTATCAGAATGATTTTGATTCCGGTATCGACCGTGATCCAGGATATATTTATGGTCCTGCGATACCACGAACCATTTATTTTGGTCTGAGTATTGGCAATACTTTTGAATAGATTTCTTAAATTTTCTTAAAATTCTGTTTATTTGTTTTGCGTTAAAGAAATATTTTTAAATTTGCACTTCAAATCATAAATTATTAACATTAAATATTGAAAATGAAAAATTTAGTAAAAGTATTATTTGTTTTAGCAATTATAATAGGTTCAACAAACTTACTGATAGCACAAACTGCTCCAAAATTCGGTTATATCGATTCAAATAAATTAATCGAAAATATGCCGGGTAGAGACACAATTGAAGCTAAAATTATAAATTACAGAACAACTCTACAGACTACTATTCAGGCTATGATTTCTGAATATCAGACTAAAATACAGGATTACCAGAATAATGCTGCTACAATGTCTGCAATAATTAAACAAACAAAAGAAAAAGAAATTCAAGATTTAGAAGGTCGTATTCAGCAATTTCAACAAACAGCTGATCAGGATCTTCAGAATTTCCAGTCAGAATCATTTACTCCGCTTTTGAATAGAGCTAAAAAAGCAATTGAGGATGTAGCAAACGAAAATGGATATACCTATATTTTTGATGCCGGTACCGGTGCTTTATTGTTTTACGAAAAAGGCGATAATATTATGCCCCTGGTAAAAAAGAAATTAGGAATTTAAATTTCAAATAAACTAAAAAAACCGGCTTCATATTTGATGTTGCCGGTTTTTTTGTGTTTAAGAATGTCTGCTTGTTCAGATTAGGATAATTGGATAATGAAATGTTTATCATTTTTACATTACAGGAATGAACCATAACTTTAGGCACTCCAAACTTTAGGCACTATATATTTTAGGATAATCAATCGAATAATGTAAACCACGACTTTCCTTTCTTTTCATTGCCATTTTAATTATCAGGTAAGCAACGTTGATGAGATTTCTGAGTTCGCAAATTTGTACAGTTAATACCGATTTATTGTAAAGTTCTTCAGTTTCCTGATAAATAATTTCTAATCGATCCAAAGCTCGTTTTAAACGAAGATTAGAGCGAACAATCCCAA
>DAOVNY010000016.1 GCA_030630005.1 Bacteroidales bacterium
ATTAAATAATTTATCCACACAAATATTATAAAGCCATCCACACGGGTGGCTTTTTTTTTATTAATTTTACATCATAATCAAAATTTATTTATATGAAATATGTAACCAAATATCTCCTAATTGTTTCAGTACTATTTATTGGATTTTATTTTTCATCGTGCCAAACAAATAAGAAAAGTGGTGATAAACCTTATGTTGTTATGCTTTCGGTTGATGGTTTCAGATGGGATTATTCCGATAAGGTTGAAACACCAAATCTTGATTATATTGCAAAAATCGGGGTTAAAGCCAAATCATTAAGACCATGTTTTCCAAGTAAAACTTTTCCAAATCATTATTCAATGGCTACTGGTTTATATCCTGATAATCATGGAATTGTGGGAAACAGTTTTTATGCTCCTGATCTTGATGCCTACTACGCAATACGTGATCGTGATGCAGTTGAAAACGGTGATTTTTATGGTGGAGAACCTATTTGGACAACTGCTGAAAAGCAAGGAGTAATTTCAGGTTCATATTTCTGGGTTGGATCAGAAGCACCTTGTCAGGATATTCGACCAACTTATTGGAAAAGATACGACCATGATTTTCCTTTTGAACAAAGAATTGATAGTGTAATTTATTGGTTAAAACTACCTGAAGCCAAACGCCCTCATCTAATAATGTGGTATATGCACGAACCGGATGCGATTGGACATAGCTATGGCCCTGACAGCGATACCGTGAAATATGTAATTCATTACTTAGATAGTTTGATTGGCGTTTTTATGACAAAAGTCAACACACTGCCTTATAAAGATAAAATCAATATTATTGTAACTTCTGATCATGGAATGGCTACAATAAAAAGATCAAAAACTGTTATTCTAAAAGAAATCATTCAAGAAAAATGGTTTGATAAGATCGAAGGAGGCAGTCCTGTATTTAACTTTGAATTTAATGAAGAATATCGTGATACTGCCTTAGCAGTTTTAAAATCTATTAAGGAACTAAAAGTTTGGGAGCACGGAAAACTCCCCGAAAGATTACACTACGGAACAAATCCCCGTACCCTTGATTTAATAGTTGTTGCCGACAGTAGTTATAATGTTGTATGGAAAGAAAGACGAGCACAAGATGGCGGTAATCATGGCTTTGATAATTTTAATACAGATATGCATGCTATTTTTTATGCTTATGGTCCGGCATTTAAAGAAAATTATTCGCAACCGACTTTCAACAATATTGACCTTTATCCGCTTATTGCAAACATTCTTGATCTCAAACCAGCTAAGGTTGATGGGAAATTGGAACATGTAAATGGGATGCTGAAATGATGGATTGCCGGTTGCTGATAATGTTATTCCTATATCATTCACGTAAAGACCTTGTATACAAGATGTAGAGACCTTGTATACAAGGTCTCTACATCAAATTGTCGTTTGCCGCAAATAATGATCAACCAAAACCAATGCAGCCATTGCTTCAACAATGGGAACTGCTCTGGGAACAACACAAACATCATGTCTTCCTTTAGCTTTTAGTTTGATTGGTTTTCCTTTTTTGTCAACGGTATTTTGTTCTAAAGAAATAGTTGGAACAGGTTTAAATGCAACATTAAAATAAATAACAGCTCCATTAGAAATACCACCCTGAATTCCTCCTGAATAATTTGTTTTGGGAACGATCTCCCCATCAATATTTTCAAATTCATCATTAATGACTGAAGCTTTCATTTCAGCACTTTCAAAGCCTAATCCGTATTCAAATCCTTTCACAGCATTGATACTCAACATTGCCTTACCAAGATCGGCATGCAACTTATCAAAAACAGGCTCACCCAGTCCTGCAGGACAATTATTGATTAAACAAGTAACCATTCCACCCGTAGAATCGCCTTCTTCTTTCAAATCTTCAATGAGTTCAATCATCTTTTCAGAAGTTTCAGGATCGGGACATCTTACTTCTGAATTTTCAACAGTTTCAAAACTTAGTTCTTCTATTTCATTTTCAATTTTTACAGTCCCGATTTGTGAAACAAAAGCGAGTATTTCTATTCCTTTTTGAAATAAGATCAACTTTGCAATAGCACCACCAACAACTCTTGCAACTGTTTCTCGTGCGGAAGCCCTTCCCCCTCCCCTATAATCACGAATTCCATATTTTTTTTCGTAAGTATAATCGGCATGTGAGGGACGATAAACATCTTTTAATTTTTCATAATCTTGTGGGCGGGCATCTTTATTTTTAATCAAAAAAGCAATTGGAGCTCCTGTAGTTTTTCCTTCAAAAACACCGGAAAGTATCTCAACTTTATCTTCTTCGCTCCTTTTGGAATCAGCAGGCGAATTACCGGTTTTTCTTCTGTTAACTTCATTCTGAATAAATTCAATATCAAAATCCAATCCCGAAGGACAACCATCAACAACTCCGCCAACAGCCGTTCCATGCGACTCGCCGAAACTTGTTAATCTGAATATTTTTCCAATTGTATTTCCTGACATATTACATTTGAGAGTTAAGATATTTCATTTTTGCCTCAGATATTTTAAGATCTTGTTTTGCAGAATTGATTTTTTTCTCAAACTCTTTTTTAAAGACATCAGCATTTTTTGAATCTGCAAGGAATCCGATATTATTTTCCCAAAGTGCAATATCATCTTTAAGTTTCGAAATTTTATTATTAAGGAAAATTCTTTCTTTATAGATAATATTCTTAGCTTTCGGAGAGTCTTTAACTGATTCTATTTTGGTTTTAAAATTCATTGTGCTTATTTCAACTTTACTTATCTGAAGCTTGTCTATATGTTTATCAATAGCTTCTCTGAACTCTTTCCAAATTTTATCTTTCTCCTTAAATGGAACATGTCCAATCTCTGTCCATTCACGTTGAAAATTTTTTATCTTTTGTAAATTTTCTTTTTTATCATCACCAAATTCATGTTTTTTAACTTTTTCTATTATTTCATGCTTTAGTTTTAGATTGTCATCCTCATGTACGTGAATATTAGAAAAATAAGAAGTTTTATTATTAAAGAAAGCATCACATGCCGTACGGAATCTTTTCCATATCTTATCAGAATATTTTCTTGGAACAGGACCTATTTCCTTCCAATCTTTCTGAAGATTTATCAGTTTGCTGGTTGTTTCCTTCCAATCTTTACTATCCTGCATACTTTCAGCCTGAACGCAAATATCCACTTTTAAATTGTAGTTGTTGAGTTGTTCATCTTTAAGTTTTTGGAAATATTCTTTTTTATTTTCAAAAAACGTATTCAGATATGTTCTAAATCTATGCCATATCTCTTCATTATGTTTTTTAGGAACATTTCCTATTGATTTCCAAACCTTGAACAAATCATTTATCTCATCGGTATATTTTTGCCATTCTTTAATAGTATTAATTTCTTTTATAACAATGGCTTCCGCTTTCTCGCATAATGCAGTCTTTGCCTCAAAATTATTCTCTTGATTCTCATATATTTTAGCATAATGTTCGCGTCTTCTTTCATTTATCTTATCAGTAGCTGCCTTAAAACGTTCCCATATTTCATCTTTATTTTCTCTTGTAACCGGCCCAATTTCTTTCCACTGATTATGATATCTCTGAAGTTCTTTGAAAGATTTTATTATTGATGTTTCAAGTAAAAGTTCTTCAGTCTTTTCACAAAGCACTATCTTACTTTCAAGATTTTTCTTCATGTCAAGATCACGGAGTTCTTTATTTATTTTTACTTTATCGAAAAACTTCTCTACAAGAAAATGATAATTCTGCCACAGATTATTAACTTCACTTTTGGGAATAAGTCCAATATCCCTCCATTTATCCTGTAAAACTTTAAACTCATCATAAGTCTTTTTAAGAGTTTCTTCCGAACTAATGAGAATTTTCAACTCCTCAAGAACTTGCTTTTTGGATATAAGATTATCTTCTTTGATTTTCTCTTGTTCCTGAAGAAATTTTTGCCTGTTTTGTTTATATACACTGAATAATAGTTTGAAATTTTTTTCAAGTTCATCTTCTTTAAACTCGAATTCAGTTTCTTCACCACCTTCAGAAATAAATTTCTCAAGTTGTTCTTCTTTAATTCTGCTATTCTCTTTCAAAAAAGCAACTTTTATCAAAGCAACTCTGGTTTTGATTCTATTTATATCAGTTTCATTAACTATTTCTTTGAGTGCCCCAATTAGTTGTTCGCGTGATAATTCATTATATTTTTCTTCTACATCTACATTGTCATCATCTTTTTCTTCGTCATCATCAACACTATCATCTACTTTATCCTTTTCGCTCCCTTTTGTATCATCATTCTTTTCAACAATCACCTCTTTTGTTTCCTGCTCTTTATCTTCCTTCGATGCTTCTCTATCAGGCTCTTCATCTTTTTTCCCGGGCTTTTCTTCCACTTTAACTTCTTCTGTTACCGGTTTCCCCTTTTCCTTAGAAGCTACCTTAGCAGGCTTTTGGGGGGTGATATTTTTTTCTTCTTCCCCGGTTGGTTCTTGATTTGTTACCTCAAGGTCTTTTTTAGCAACTTTACTTTCTTTTTGTTTTTTCTTAATGCTGTCCTTTTCAGGTTTGTTAGTTTTTTCTACCATGATATTCTGTTATTAGCAGACTTAGAATTCTCATCCTGCAGCAATTAAATGGTTACAGGAGTCTGATTAAGTTTGATTTATTAATTATTAATTATTAATTATTTATCTTTTATAGATGTATATTGTTGATATACTTTATTTTACACATCCTGAATTAAGTCAGGATGGCAAAAATACGAATAATTTAAATTAAGCAAAAATTTTTAAAGAAAAAATAGTGTAAATTCTAATCAAACATTGATTTATTGAAAATTATATATCCGAAATTTATTAGAAATGAAAAAGAATCTCTCGTTCTGTCATAAAAATTAAGGTCAAGGCTTATTGGTCCCAAAGGGCTATGATAAATAATGCTTGTTGAAAGAATAAATGACTTGTCGGAAAAGCTTTTTCTATAATATGGAGAATTATCAAAATCATTTTTATATATTTGACGAAATGGTTGAAAATAGTATCCTTCAATTCTGAGGTCAATACTATTCGAGAAACTTATTATATTTTTTAATCCGAGAGCAAAATAGTTATATGCCCTGTAATTTTGCAAAAACAAGGTTTTACTTTCAGGAATCGGCTGAAAAGGTTTTGCTACTAAAATGCTTGAAACATAGTTATGAAAAAAGCCCTGATTTGATAAATGTATCTCAGAATAAAATCCAAATTTCATTTTCTTTATTGAGGCAAAATAATTATCATAAATAAAATCAATATGAATAAAATCATGTTTTTCTTCATAATTTTCTATCCTTGCTTTTGCAGAAGTAGTTCCGGGTTCATTATATTCTTTCCCGATAAAATATTTTAAAGAAACAAAAACACGGGCACCACTTGATGCATATTGTTTCCTGTTAAGTGAATTTAATTCATAAAAAAGAAAAGGAGTAAAAGTATTAAAGCTGGTAAAATCAGCAATATCAAGACGTGTAAACTCATTTGTCTGATAATAATTATCATTTATACTTCCGGCATAAAAACCAATTGCAAATTTCCCTGCATTTGAAGTTGGAAATCCTGCTTCGAAAGAAAAAAAGCTTTCATTTCTTATCATATACGAAGGTTCTTTATCCTGAAAGAAATATGTAGTATTTTTAAAATAATCTTTATTATTATATGTGAATTGTGCTGACAAGTAATAGGGAATCATTCGAGAATAATCAATGCGCCCTAATAAATTCACCGAGTTATAAAATCTTCCAAAACAAGTATTTACATATAGATTAGTAGCTTTTTTATCAAGATATTTGTAACGTAACCCAAAAAAAGCTTCGTTAATTGCATTTGATGAAATATTCCCTCCAAACTCAACTTCAAAATTCTCAGCTTTTTCTATATCAAGATTTAGATCAAAAAGTCCTGTATTAAAATTATACTTCATTTCAGGATAAACATCACCTATCATATTATCAAAAACAAGCTTGAAATATTCGTTTTTTAATTTTCCCATTGTTATATATTTTTCAGAATGCTTTAATATTCCTTCAACATATTCTTTTTGATTGGATTTTAATCCTGTAATTTTAATAGAATCTACAATAAGCGGTGGTTTATTAGCATTGAATTCCATTCGTTTACGATGTCTGTATGATTTTGAATATCTCTTTGTGATTAGCTTTTTTATTTGTCCCATCTTTTTCTGAGTAGCTATATAACCGCTGTCAATAAAAGTTTCGGTATGACTAAAATCAATAATGTTTATTGATTCAAGTTCTGGTTCAATCACAACTCCTTCTTTTTTTGGAATGTTGTAATTTGTATTCTCCATCAACATATTTTGAATCTGAGAAATAATATTATCCACATCAGGAGGATCATAGTTACTTGCAGCTTTACACCCAATAATAACATCAGGCTTAAAATCTTCACGTGCAACGTCAACCGGAAAATTATTGTACATACCCCCATCAAATAATAATTTCCCGTTAATCTTTATCGGTTTAAAATAAAATGGAAAAGTCATCGAAGCCCTGATCGCTTTACCTAATTGTCCTTTTCTAAGTATCATTGTTTTGTTCGAATCAATATCGGCAGCTACACATCTGAATGGAATTAAAAGACTATCGAAATTGTAATCTGCTACAGCACTGGAAGAAGCAAATAGTTCCATAAAGGCAAAATCCATTTCATAAGGTGAAACAATATTTGTCGGTAGTTTTGATTTTATTTTTTTTTCATAAGTAAAAGGAATACTTATCCATGATGAATTAGGTTGATAATTTTTATAAAAATTCAAATAACTATCATTTTTTATTCTGTTTGACCATCTTATAAATTCATCAGAAGTTATTAATTCTTCAATCTGAAGAGGCGAATAACCGCATGCATACAAACCTCCAATGACTGCTCCCATCGAAGTCCCCGTAATATAATCTATCGGAATATCATTTTCTTCAAGAGCTTTTAAAAATCCTATATGGACAACCCCTTTTGTTCCTCCTCCACTTAATACAACTGCTACTTTTTGTCCCGAAACATTAATGACAAGAATAACCATGAAAACAAAAAGTGTCATTAAAATTTTGTATCGAAATAAGGAAAACATCATTTAAAATATTTATGGAATAAAATTACGGCTAATTTTTGATTAAACAAAAAATCCCGTACACAAAATAATGCATACGGGATAGAATTTATTGTATTAATAGACTATTTAGTGTCCGTCCATAAAGTCAGTGTTTAGTTCATAATGTTCGAGTTCGAGGCTTGCGAAGTTTTGAAAATCAAGGAGTTTGCTTTTGTAAATGACTGTTTTTAAAACAAGCATAACGAAGAAATCGGACATTATGGACAAACACTAATTAAACCATATCTAAAGCATGTTCGATATCTTTGAGGATATCCTCAATATCTTCGATTCCAATTGACAATCGTACAAGTCCATCAGTAATACCCGCTTTTTCTTTCTTTTCTTTCGAGATTTTAGAGTGAGTCATCGAAGCAGGATGCTGAATAAGAGTTTCGATACCTCCAAGTGAAACAGCCAATAAAGCAAGGTGAACATTGTTCATCATTTTCTTGCCGGACTCAAATCCGCCTTTTAATCCAAAGCTTATTATTGCTCCGGAACCGCTCATTTGTTTTTTAGCAAGTTCGTGTTGTGGATGAGATTTTAAACCCGGATATTTTATCCACTCTACTTTTGGATGTGCTTCGAGAAATTCAGCAACTTTTTGAGCATTCGCCTGTGCTCTGTCAATTCTGATAGCAAGAGTTTTTAATCCTCGTCTTGTCATATAAGCTTGATGTGGATCCATATTTGGCCCCATATTAGCCATCACTCCTTTTAATTTTTTATGATCTTCTTCATTTTTTGCAATTATTATTCCGGCAACAATATCGGCATGACCGTTAATAAATTTCGTCATTGAATGCAAAACTAAATCAGCACCAAGATCAAGAGGTTTTTGAAGATAAGGACTACAAAAAGTATTGTCAACACAAACAGGAATACCTGCCTCATGAGCAATCTTTACAACAGCTTCGATATCGGTAATTCCCATAGTTGGATTTGCCGGAGTTTCGAGATAAATAAGTTTTGTATTTGATTTGATTTCTTTTCTAACATTCTCCGCATCTGTTGTATCAATGTATGAAGATTCCACTCCAAATTTTGAAAAAAGAGTTTCCATCACTCCTCTCGCCGGTCCGTAAACCGAATCTGTACTAATAAAATGACTGCCGGCTGAAAGATAATTCATATAAACCGTTGTGATAGCACCCATTCCCGAGCTTGTGGCAATTCCTTTATATCCGTTTTCAAGTTCTGCAACCGCAGTTTCCAAATCTTCTATAGTTGGGTTTCCAAGTCTTGTATAAATGTAACCGGAATTCTCACCCGAAAAACATTTTGCACCATCATCGGCATCATCAAACGAAAAAGTTGAAGTTTGATATATTGGTGTTACCGCACTCTTTTTATTACTTTTAATTCCACCTGCATGAATAAGTTTAGATGAAAATCCTGCATTTTTTGTTTCCATATAATTATTTTATTTTATTGATTTTTAATTTTTTTGCAAAGTTATTAATTCTGTCTAAATGTTTGTCTTTAGAAATTAGATATCAATACAATTATTATTTTCTTTTTATTTGACGGAAATAAGCTGACCCTTCTCTGATCATACTCACTCCACATTTTTCGCATATAAGATTCCGGCATGGTACGCCTGCTCTATGTTCGATGCGAGTGTTACACTTCGGACAAACACAATATCCCAACGACTGTAAGGAGTCCGTATGGATACCCTTCATTCTACTACCTATTCCAAAATTTGTATTATCCTTTACTGTTCTTAATGACTCGTTGATATGTTCGATATTTGACGAATCACATACAGGGCATCTTTTTAATATTTTTAATATTTTTGATTTTCTAAAAGTGCTTTGACAATCATTACATTTATACCAATTATCTTCAAAATCAACGTTCCCTCCTTCAATAATTATTGATAAAGATTCGGTAAAAGCTTTGGCAATTTTTTTTCTTGCACTTTCGTAGATGCGTGTAAATGTAGAGCGACTTACATCCATTTTTTTTGCCGCTTCTTCCTGTGAAAGATTTTCGTAATCAGCCAATTTTATGGATTCAAATTCTTCGAATAATAAATTCACCGATTCGTTGATATCCGTCCTAATTCCAAAAGGCTTAAACCCTTTCAAAAATGGTGGCTGATGCATCCGTCTGAATCTCTTAGGTCTTGGCATATATTTCTTATATATTTTTGCAAATTTAATGAACATATGTTCATTAGGCAAGTTATTTTAGTTATTTTAAATGAAGTGATGTTGATGCTGATTTCCAGTATTTCATTATTCCATTTTCTCAATATTCCCCTTATTTCCCATTTTTTTAGTAAATTTGCTTTATGAATAATTCTTCCATTGACAATCAAATTTTATTACTTAAAACACTTTATAAAAAATGGTCGGGTGAGGAGATCAATCAAATTGATAATCTTCCTTCATCCGGTAGTAATCGAAAATATTTTAGAATAAAAAGCAGTAAACACAAGGCTTTGGGAGTCTATAACAATAATTTAAAAGAGAATAAAGCCTTCATTAAATTTTCAAAACATTTTAAAAAATATTCACTAAATGTTCCTGAAATCTATTGCGAAGACCTTAAAAATAATATTTACCTGATCGAAGATTTTGGAGATATTGATCTTTTTTCGTTAATTAAAAAAAATGAAAATAAATACTCAACAGAAATTTTTGACATCTTTAAAAAAACGCTTACCGAACTTATTAAATTTCAACTTACTGCCGGAAAAGGTATTAACTATGATCTTTGTTATCCCCGCAAATCATTCGACAAGCAATCGATGTTATGGGATCTTAATTATTTTAAATATTATTTTCTGAAATTTGCAGATATTCCATTCGACGAACAAGAACTTGAAAATGACTTCCACTCATTTATTGATATTTTGCTTGAAGCAGATAATGATTATTTTATGTATCGTGATTTTCAGTCGAGGAATATTTTGATACGCGAAAATTTACCTTGTTTTATTGATTATCAGGGAGGAAGAAAAGGTGCTTTACAATACGATGTAGCTTCACTCCTATTTCAGGTCAGAGCTGAAATGCCGAATAATATTAGAGAAGAACTTCTTGATTATTATATTGAGCAATTAAAAAATTCAATTGAGATTGATGAAAAAGAATTCAAAAAATATTATTACGCATTTGTATATCTTAGATTAATGCAGGTAATGGGAGCTTATGGTTTCAGAGGCTTGTACGAAAAGAAAGCACACTTTGTTCAAAGCATTCCTTTTGCAATAAAAAATCTAAAATGGATGCTTAAAAATCATCCACTTTCTGAAGGACTTCCAGAGTTGAATTCTGCCCTAACCGAATTAGCTGCATCCAACAAATTTGAAGCACCCGAAAATTCGCAAAATAAATTGCGTATCAATATAAACAGTTTTTCATTTAAGAAAGCTCTACCAACAGATTTGAGCGGCAATGGTGGTGGTTTTACATTCGATTGTCGGGCACTTCCAAATCCGGGAAGGTATGAAAAATACAGATCATTTACCGGAAGAGATAAAATAATTATTGATTATCTTGAAAAAGAAAAAGAAGTAAAAGAATTTGGTAAAAATGTTTTTAAGATAGCTGAACAATCAATTGAGAAATACCTCGAAAGAGGATTTAAAAATTTAATGATTAATTTTGGATGCACCGGCGGACAGCATCGTTCTGTATTTTTTGCAGAAAAATTAACAAAGCATATCAAATCAAAATATAAAATTGAAGTAGTATTAAAACACTGCGAAAAAGATAACCGGAACATTATATGAATGCAATGATTTACGCAGCCGGATTGGGAACCCGACTTATGCCTTTGACAAAAAACAAACCAAAGGCATTGGTCGAAGTTCAGGGAATAACGCTTATTGAACGAGCAATCAAAAAGCTGGTAAGATCAGGATTTGATAGAATTATTGTTAATGTTCATCATCATGCAAATCAGTTGATTGATTTTTTGAACAACAATAATTTTGATGCAGATATTAAAATTTCTGACGAAACTTCCAAATTGCTTGATACCGGTGGTGGACTAAAAAAGGCTGAAAGTTTTTTTGATAAAAATGAAGCTTTTCTAATTTATAATGTTGATGTTATTTCTGATATAGATTTGAATAAAATGTGCGATTTTCATAATACTTCAGAAGCACTGGCAACACTTGCCGTTAGAAATCGTAAGACCTCAAGATATTTATTATTTGATAAAAAAAATGATTTAATAGGTTGGGAAAATATTAAAACCGGAGAAAAAAAAATAAGTCGTAAAGTTGAAGAAGATTTTTATAGACTGGCTTTTAGTGGAATTCATATTATAAGTCCTAATATTTTTAATCTGATAAATAAAACAGGGAAATTTTCGATGATTGATATTTACCTTGAACTTGCCGGAAATCAAATGATAAAATCATTCAACCATGATGATACATTTTGGATGGACATCGGCAGTGTTGAAAATTTGGAAATCATTAATAAAATGGACAAAGTTCCTGAATGAATGAATGAATGAATGAATGATAAAATGCGTAAATGATTAAATGATAGAAAATATGCAAGCATTTCTTGACAAAACAGCTGACTACCTTATTAATGATGTTGATGAAAATATCAGTGATATTTGTGTGGTTTTGCCAAACCGGAGAGCAAGTCTGTTTCTTAAAAAACATATTTCAAATAAAATAAGTAAACCGCTTTGGTCTCCCGAAATATTCTCAATTGAGGATTTTATTTGCAAACTTTCGGGATACCGGATAATTGATCGTATATCTTTACTTTTTGAATTTTATGAAACCCACAAAACGATTGAAGGTAAAGATGCTCAGGAATTTGAAAGTTTTATGGAATGGGGTTCTGTCCTATTACATGATTTTAATGAAATTGATCAATATCTTGTTGGCCCCGAAAAATTATTTGGCTATTTAACCGACACAAAAGCTATAACTTTATGGAATTTAGACAACTCGCCACTCACCGAATTCCAACACAAATATTTAAAATTCTATAATTCATTAATCAAATATTATAATCATCTATCAAAATCACTTCTTGAAAAAAACCTTGCCTATCAAGGTTTAGCTTACAGAAAAGTAAATGAGAACATTTCAGACATCATCAAAAAAATAAAATGGAAAAAAATAATTTTCGCCGGATTTAATGCACTTACAACAGCCGAAGAAAACATCATTAAAATTCTTATTAAATATCATAATGCAGAAATACTGTGGGATGCAGATAAATATTATCTCTCTCAATCAAATTCTGATAAAAGCCTTCAGGAAGCCGGATTTTTTCTAAGGAAATATTTTAACAACAAAAACTTTTCAAGTTCAAAATGGATTGAAAACAACTTCCGCGAAAGCGAAAAAGAAATAAATATTATCGGTATTCCAAAAAATATCGGTCAGGCAAAGATATGCGGAAATATTCTTTCGAACAATGAATTTATTGGCGACAAAATTGCTCAAACAGCCATTACACTTGCTGACGAAAATCTTTTAATGCCGGTGTTGAATTCCATCCCCGACAGCATAAAAGAAATGAATATTACGATGGGATTGCCATTGCAATTAACACCTCTCGCCGATCTTTTCGATTCAATTTTTGTGATGCACGACAATGCCACAAAACTGTCGAAAGCACGAACAGCAAAAGTGGAAAAATTTTATCTGCGTGATATTCTAAAGATCATTCAACATTCGTTTATTTCAGGATTTTCGGAAGTATTATTCGGTATTACCGGCGAAGAACTCAATTCTGTCAAACAAGACCTGATAAAATCCAATAATGTATTTTTTGCTCAAGATGAGATAATCAAATATTTTTCACTTTGTCATAATCAAGGAAAACACACACTTAATGAATTCTTTTCCGGTTGGGATAAACCAGCTTCGGCACTTGAGAATTTCGCCCGTTTGATAAGTGCAATAAAAGAATCTCTGATAAAACAAAAGCAAAAAACATCAAACGATTATAAAGTCGAGTTGGAATATCTTTATAATTTTTCGCTGATAATTAAAAGATTGAAAGAGCTATCAGAAGAATATTCAGCAATAAAAACCAATAGATCTTTGCGATTAATTTTCAAGCAGATCGTAAGATCGTCAAATATTCCGTTTTTCGGCGAACCGCTAAAAGGGCTACAGATAATGGGTGTTCTTGAAACCAGAACCTTGGATTTTGAAAACCTGATTATGTTATCTGTAAACGAAGACATTATTCCCAAAGCAAAAAATCAAAATTCATTTATTCCTTTCGAGATAAAAAGAATTTTTAAATTGCCAACATATAAAGACAGAAATGCAGTTTATGCGTATCATTTTTACCGGCTGCTTCAGCGGAGTAAGAATATTTATCTATTATATAATACTGAGTCGGACACACTTGGCGGAGGCGAAAAGAGCAGATTTATCCACCAGATAATTCACGAATTTACAAAGTATAATCCAAAGATCAGGATAACTGAAAAAATACTTGCAATATCACCAAATAAGGAAAAAACAGAAACAAGCATTCAAATAAGAAAAACGAAAGATGTTATTGATAAAATCAGAAAAAAAGCTGATTCGGGTTTTTCTGCCAGTTCGTTAAATACATACATTAATTGTCCTTTACAATTTTATTTTCGGGATATTGCTAAAATCAAAGAAATCGAAAACATTGAAGAAACAATTGATTCAGCCACACTTGGAAATGTAATACATAAAGTCTTAAAAGAACTTTTTGAGCCATATAAGAATAATATTCTACATCAATCAGATATTGAGGATATGAAGAAAGAGGTAAACTCTTTTCTCACAAAAACATTTGATGAAGAATATAATTCTGGAGATATAAATTTTGGAAAGAATCTTTTAATAGTGAATGTTGCAAAAAATTTTATTAATGATTTTCTAAAATCCGAGAAGGAATTTATTAGAAAAAATGCGTCTTCGAACAATCAACTTCATATTAAACATCTTGAAGAAAATTTTAAATCAATAATTAATATTTTTGATAATTCCTCAAAAAATGAAATATCAGCAAATATTATTGGAACCATCGACAGGATTGATATAATTGGAAATACTTTACGAATTATTGACTATAAAACTGGAAAAAACCTGCCAAGCGAATTAAATTTAAAAGACTGGGAAGAGCTTAAAAAGAATACTACCTTCAGTAAAAGTTTTCAGTTGCTGATATATACATGGCTTTATCATAAAAACCATTCTATTAGCGAACAAGTTATTGAAGCCGGAATTATTCCATTAAGCAAAATCAGTAAAGGGATACTAAAGATAAAACTACCTGATACCAACGTAATTAATCAAGACTCAATTTTAATATTCGAAAACGAATTAAAAAATATTATTACTGAAATTTTTAATCCTGAAATTGAGTTCAAACAAACACAAGAAGCAAATAATTGCAAATACTGTGCTTATAAAGTTATTTGTGGAAAATAGATTAATGATTTAAGCATTTATTCATTTAATCATTTAAGCATTAACACTAAAATAACAGTAGAACCATAAAGATTATTTAATAATAATTAGGATTTATACTATTTTTCATTAATTTTGTTATAATGATAAAAATCATATCAGTATAACAAAAATCTGCCTATTATGAGTATTGACAAAAACAAAAAATTCAACATTTTGATTGTTGATGATCGGGAAGAAAATCTATTAACACTTGAAGGTATTCTTGACAATCCGGAATTAAATATTATCAAAGCAACTTCTGGAAATGAAGCATTAGGTTTATTGCTTGATAATGAAATCTCTATGATATTATTAGATGTACAAATGCCAGAGATGGATGGATTTGAAACCGCAGAGATTATTCGAAGCAATGAAAAGACAAAACACATTCCAATAATTTTTGTTACTGCCATAAGCAAACAACGTGAGTGTGTTTTTAAAGGATATAAAACCGGAGCTATTGATTATTTATACAAACCTCTTGATCTTGAAATACTTCAAAGTAAAATAGCTGCATATATTGAATTCTTTAAACAAAAATTTGAAGTAGAACAAACAAAAAAAGAACTGGAAAAGACTATTATAGAGCTTAACAAAGCCAAGCAAATAACTGAAGAAGCAACATTAGCCAAAAGCTCCTTCCTTGCTAATATGAGCCACGAGATACGAACACCATTAAATGGAATTATTGGTATGGCTGACTTGGCATTAATGGATGAAAACAATACGGAAAGCCAAACAGAACGGCTTAATGATATTAGGCAGTCGGAAGAATCATTACTTGACATAATTAATGAAATACTTGACATATCTAAAATTGAAGCTAATAAGCTTATTCTCGAAGAAGTTGAATTTAATACAAGAGACCTCATTAAAAAAATTGAGAAATTATTATCAGTGAAAACATTCCGGAAAGAACTTGAATTTACCACAAATATATCATCAGATATGCCGGATATATTAATCGGCGATCCACTGAGAATACGCCAGATATTGATTAATTTAGCAGGAAATGCAATAAAATTTACTAATAAAGGATCGGTTTCTATAAATGTAAAACTTCTTAAAAAGGAGAAAAATAATTTGAAAATTGAATTTTCTGTTGAAGATACCGGTATTGGAATTTCTAAAGAAAAGATTGCTTATTTATTTGAATCATATAGCCAGGCAGAAAAATCAACAGCCCGAAGACATGGTGGTACAGGACTGGGACTTACAATCTCAAAAAAACTTGTAGAAATGATGGACGGTACAATTGAAGTTGAAAGCGAAATAGGAAAAGGAAGTAAATTTTATTTTATCATAGAATTAAAACAAGGAAAAACACTTAAAGCAACGGATAAATCTTCGATTAAAAATCAGGAAACAGAAAAGGAAAAAACATCATTTAAACAACTATCTGTACTTATAGTCGAAGATCAGTTGATAAACCGCAAAATAATTTTTCAGCTTTTAAAAAGAAAGGGACATAAAATTACATCTGCTGAAAACGGGAAAATTGCTTTGGAAAAAGCAAAATCAGAAAAGTTTGATATGATTTTTATGGACATTCAAATGCCTGAAATGGACGGGCTGGAGGCTACTAAGTTGATCAGGAAATTTGAAAAAGATAATAAAACACATACACCTATTATTGCCATGACTGCACATGCAATGAAAGGCGACAAAGAAGTATGTCTTGCTGCCGGTATGAATCACTATATTACTAAACCTATAAATCCGGCAGAACTTTATTCGGTAATTGAAAAATTACAAAGCAAATAATTGTTTTTATTTAAACAAAAACAAAATAAAAAACTTAATCAATTATAAAAATGGATAATAATACCGGTTTTAAAAAATTCAAACAAATTTTAAAAGCAAATCTATATATTGGATTAGGAAAATCATTATTGATATGGTTTCTTGCAATTTCTTTTATTCCGCTTGCTACTTTAAGCTTTATAAATTATTTAAATACATATCTCGGACTTACAACTGTTGCAGAAAATTCACTTTATACAAATTCACAGCTCAGGGTTGAATATCTAAAAACATATTTTAATAACACAGCCAACTTCGTTGAAATTCAATCTGAACAAAAATCAAATATTGATTTTTTCAATTCTTTAAAAAGTGATTACCGTAACAGCAAACTTCCGCTTAATGAATATGTTAACAGCAAAAGATGGAAAAATCTCACAAATAAAAAACATTCTGAACTTCAAGAAATACTCCTCAAAAAAGAATATCATGATGTCTTTTTTATTGACATTAACGGAGATATTTTATTTAATGTAAAGCGAGAAGATGATATGGGTACCAATCTTTTCACAGGGAAATATTCAAAATCACTTCTTGCAAAATCATGCATTAAAGCATTAAATTCAAATAACACAATATTTTCTGATTTATGCTTTTACGAACCTTCCTTTGATATTCTTTCAGGCTTTTTTATTAAAACTATGATTAACGAGAAAGGTGAGAAAACAGGGATACTTGCTCTTCAAATCACCATTGATAAAATTAATTATATTATTCAAAATAATTTGGAATTTGGTGAAACAGGTGAAACCTATCTTGTTGGAAAGGATTTATTTTTCAGATCTGCAACACGCTTCGATGATAATTCAATTATATTAAATAAAAAAGCTAAAAACGATAAAGTTCTTGACTGGCAGAAACTTGCAAAGAACCAAAATAACAAACAATACATCAGAAATACTGAACTTGATATAGAAGAAGTAACAATTTATGTTAATAGCAGAGGAAAATATGTACTTGGAATTTATCGTAATTTGAGCTTTCTAAATAAATTGGGAGTACAATGGGCTTTAATAGAAGAGATTGAACATGACGAAGCTTATGCTTATGCAAAACAATTATCGGATATTGCGAAAGTATCTTTTATTGTAACCGTAATTATTGTTTTCTTTATCGCAATACTTGTTACCCGGAAATTTGTTAATCCTATTAAAAAGCTATCAGCATGGTCAAAAGAAGTTGCAACCGGTAAACTTGAAAATAAATCAATTAATACTCCAAAAAATGAAGTTGGTGAAATGGTTGGTTCTTTCAATAGACTTGTTGAATCGCTTCGTTCTTATGCGGCAGTGAGTGAATCAGCCGCTCTTGGTGATTATCCAAAATCTGTTAAAATAAGAAGTAAAGATGATATACTGGGAAAATCGATGAGTACAATGATTGATAGCTTTAAGGAAGTTGTTAATCAGTCAGACCAAATAGCAAAAGGTGATTATTCTACAAATATTACTCCGAGAAGTGAAAAAGATGCACTTGGAATTTCTCTTTTCGAGATGACAAAAACATTGAGAGAAACATCCAAAGAAATTAATAATCAGGATTGGCTAAAAACAGGACTAAACGAATTGGAATTAAAATTAAGCGGACTAAAAGAGATTGATAAACTTACAAACGAGGTTATTACTTTTTTGGTAAAATATCTCAATTCTCAGATTGGACTTATTTATATTTCGAATGATAATAAAGTTCTTGAACTCAGTGCCGATTACGCTCTTAAAAAGAAAGATAAATACGAAAAATATAAATTCGGAGAAGGACTGATAGGACAAGTTGCAAAAGAAAAAGAAAAAATATTGTTCACAGATGATGGAAAGGGACTCCCCTACCTTGATACTGGTATTGGCAAAAAAACACTTGGAAATTTCATAATTACCCCTTTAATTTTCGAAGACAAAGTGATGGGTGTGATACAAATCGGCTCTGTTGACGAATTTACAAAACTCCAACAATTATTTATTGATAATTGTACCGAAAGAATCGCAATAG
Organism: Bacteroidales bacterium; assembly: GCA_030630005.1. GTDB lineage: Bacteria > Bacteroidota > Bacteroidia > Bacteroidales > JAIORY01 > JAIORY01. The sequence continues at coordinate 18,363 of DAOVNY010000016.1, forward strand.
CCATAAATACCGTTCAATCACATGCCCGTGTTGAACTTCTGTTAAAACAAACCCAGGAACAAGCTAATGAATTAACTGTTCAACAAGAAGAACTCAGACAGGCAAATGAAGAACTTGAAGAGCAAACAAAAGCACTGAAAACATCAGAAGAAAACCTGAAAAATCAACAAGAAGAACTTCGTGTAATCAATGAAGAACTCGAAGAAAGAACTAATGACCTTGAAATTCAAAGAGATAATATTAATAAGAAAAACGTTGAACTTGAAAAAGCACAAATCGAAATTCAACAAAAAGCTCAGGATCTTGAACAAGCCAGTAAATACAAATCCGAATTTTTGGCAAATATGTCTCACGAACTTCGCACACCTTTAAACAGCATACTTGTTCTGTCTCAACTTCTTGCATCCAACAAAAGAGAACACCTTAACGAGAAGGAAATCGAATATGCAAAAACCATAAACACATCGGGTTCTGACCTTCTTGATCTGATCAATGAAATTCTTGACCTGTCAAAAGTCGAATCCGGAAAAATTGAACTTGATATCGAAAATGTTTATTTATATGATATAAAGGATTCAATTATTAGCACTTTTAAACCCATTACCGACAATAAAGGTTTAAAGTTAGAGATAAGTATAAGTGAAGACCTGCCGGAGTATGTTCAAACTGATTTTCAACGTATGTATCAGGTAATAAAAAATCTACTTTCCAATGCGGTTAAATTCACGGATAAAGGAAGTGTGAAGTTTAATATTCATCGGGCAAACAAGAATACTAAATTCAGTAATTCTAATCTAAAACCAGAAAATACAATCGCCTTTTCAGTAGTTGATACAGGTATTGGAATATCAAAAGATAAACTACAATCTGTCTTTAAAGCATTCCAACAAGCTGATGGAACTACAAGCAGAAAATATGGAGGAACAGGACTCGGACTTACTATTTCAAAAAGTTTTGCAGAATTACTTAAAGGTGAACTTCATGCGGAAAGTACTGACGGAAAAGGGTCAATATTCACCTTATATATCCCCGAAAGTTATGATAACACTGTATCTCCCAAAAAAACAGATTCTTCTGTTAAAGAAAAAGAAACGAAAACAGAAAACAAAAAACCTATTGAAGTAAAACACGTTCAAACTTCAATACAACTCGGCCAGATTGATGATAGAAACAGAATAAAAAAGGGTAATGATTTTATTTTGATAATTGAAGATGATCTTAATTTTTGCCAAGTATTGATAGACCTTGCACACGAAAAAGGATTTATGTGTATGATAGCTCTTGATGGAGAAACCGGATTACATTATTCCGATTATTATATTCCAAGTGCAATTATTCTTGATCTTGGATTGCCGGGAATTGATGGTTATGAAGTTATGAAAAGGCTGAAGGAAAATACAAAAACACGACATATTCCTATTCATATTATCTCAGCATCAGACAAATCACTCAAGGCTATGAAAATGGGTGCAATTGGATTTTTGCAAAAACCCGTTGATGAAAACAAACTAAATGATGTATTTAAAAAAATTGAAAATATTATTTCAAAACCCATTAAAAAAATATTAGTTGTTGAAGATGAAGAATTGATGCGAAATAACATTGTCAACTTACTTGGTAACGGCAATGTATCTATCACGGCAGTGGAATCGGGAGAAGAAGCATACAGTCTGCTCGAAAAAAATAAGTACGAATGTATGGTTCTTGATCTCGGATTGAAAGAACTTTCAGGATTCGAACTTCTTGAAAAAATAAGAAGACATGAAAACATTAAAGATATTCCGGTAATTATTTATACAGGAAAAGAACTTACTAAAAAAGAAGATGAAAAATTACAAAAATATGCAGATAGCATAATTCTAAAAGGAGCACATTCATTTGAACGACTACTTTCCGAAACTACTCTTTTCCTTCATCAGGTTGAGTCGGACATGCCAAAAAGCAAGCAAAAGATGTTAAAATTCCTTCATAAAAAAGAAACGGTACTGGAAAACAAAAAGATTCTTATTGTTGATGATGATATGCGAAATGTATTTGCGCTTTCCAGTGTTCTCGAAGAGAAAGGAGTAAATGTGATAGTTGGGAAAAACGGGAAGGAAGGAATTGAAAAACTAAAAAGTAATCCTGATATAGAACTTATACTTATGGATATTATGATGCCTGAAATGGATGGTTATGAAGCAATGACAGAGATCAGAAAAATTAACAAATTTAAAAATCTCCCGATCATAGCATTAACTGCTAAAGCCATGAAAGGTGACAGAGAAAAATGTATTGCCGCCGGAGCTAATGAATACCTTTCGAAACCTGTAAATGCAGAAAAATTAATCTCATTATTAAGGGTTTGGCTTTATAAATAATTATGGATCAGGAAAACATCAACGAGAATATAAATATTGAAATCAAATTATTATTAGAAGCTATCTTTAATAAATATGGTTATGATTTCAGAAATTACAGTAAAGCCCATATTAAAAGACGAATACTTCACCGTCTTAGTGCGTCAGGTCTTAACAGTATTTCAGAAATTCAGTATAAAGTTCTGTATGATACGGATTTCTTTGAGTTAATTCTTCGTGATCTCTCGATCAATGTTACAGAGATGTTCCGTGATCCATCATTTTATAAGTATTTTAGAGAAGAAGTTATACCTATACTTAAAACTTATCCTTTTATTAAAATATGGCATGCAGGCTGTTCAACAGGTGAAGAGGTTTATTCCATGGCAATACTTTTACAAGAGGAAGGACTTTATGACAGAACGCAGATATATGCAACTGATTTCAATAAAATAGTTATACAAACAGCAAAAGAAGGGATTTATCCAATAAATAAAATAAAGGAATTTACGTATAATTATCAGAAAGCCGGAGGAAAAAACTCTTTTTCTGATTATTACACAGCAAAATATGAATCTGTTATTCTAAATAAATCATTAAAAAAGAATATTGTCTTTGCCGAACATAATCTGGTTACTGATAGTGTCTTTGCTGAAGTTAATGTTGTGATTTGCCGTAATGTCTTGATCTATTTTGACAAAAAACTCCAAAACAGGGTGTTTGATCTTTTTGAAACAAGCCTGATACATGGAGGATATTTATGCTTAGGTTCAAAAGAAAGTCTTAGTTTTTCGAATAATTTTAAGAAATTTACAATTATCAGCGATAAAGAAAAGGTTTATAAAAAAAAATAAATTTAAAATGCAATATCAGGCAGTAGTAATTGGAACTTCAACCGGTGGTATAAATGCTTTAAAGACAATTTTTCCATCATTATCGAAAGATTTCAGGATACCTATTCTTGTCGTTCAGCACATCAGCTCACACTCGGATAACTATATAACTAAATACCTAAATGACCTATGTGAGCTTAACGTTAAAGAAGCTGATGAGAAAGAAAAAATAACATCGGGAAATATATATTTTGCTCCTCCCAATTTTCACATGATGGTTGAAGAAGACAGAAGC
>DAOVNY010000017.1 GCA_030630005.1 Bacteroidales bacterium
AATTTTAAAAGACTGCAAATTCAATGAATTACCCTGCCATTTATGGCAGGGGTAAAAAGAACTTTAGTAATAAAAAGGACTTTAGTCCTTAAATCCTAAATCTAAAATTGCAACAATCCCCGTCAAATTAACCTACATTTATTCCCCCGAATTTGTTAATTTTGCCATCCTAAAATAAAATATTATGATAAAGAAAATAAATATAATAAAACCATCCGATAATCTTGTGTTTTTGATTTCAGATATTAAAGACCTTGACGGGAAATATTTTTCCGAAAAGGAAATAAAATATATCAAATCACAAAACTCCAAAAATAAAAAGGAACTGATAACATTTAACAGAATTGATAATTGGTTATTTGTTCAGTTTATTGCAAAAGAAAAACAAGAGTTCAAAAAGCTGGAGAAAGTTCGAATTGCGGGTGATAAGTTGGTTTCAATAATAAATGAGAATAAACTTAAAAAAGTGATAATCTCTTCGTTGACCGGTTTTGAAAAAGAAACTCTTGCCCTTGCTGAAGGAATGGCTCTCGGGAATTATCAATTTTTTAAATACAAAAAGGATTCTGATGAAAAGAAAAATTCTTTAATTGAGATTGGAATATTTTCAAAAGACATCAATAAAAAAAATATTGATGAATTAAATACAATTATTGATTGTACTTGTTTTAGCCGTACACTTGTTAATGAACCCCTCTCCTACTTAACTGCCGAAAAATTATCGGAAGAAATAACGAACAAAGGAAAAGAAAGCGGTGCAAAAGTAGAGGTGCTTTCAAAAAAGAAGATCGAATCATTGAAAATGGGTGGCTTGTTGGCAGTAAATAAAGGAAGTATCGACCCTCCTACTTTCACCATTATCGAATGGAATCCTAAAAATAAGAAAAACAAGAAACCTATTGTCCTTGTGGGGAAAGGAGTGGTATATGATACCGGTGGATTGAATCTTAAACCAGGTGAATACATGAATGATATGAAACAAGATATGGGTGGTGCAGCTACAGTTGCAGGGGCGGTTAATGCCATTGCAAAAGCAAAACTTCCTTTTCATGTTATTGGATTGATACCGGCTACAGATAACCGTCCCGATGGAAATGCTTATGTTTCGGGCGATGTGATTACAATGTATGACGGCACAACTGTGGAGGTTTTAAATACAGATGCCGAAGGTCGCATGATACTTGCCGATGCTCTGGCTTATGCGAAAAAATATAATCCTGCACTTGTAATTGATTTTGCAACTCTCACCGGTTCGGCACAAAGAGCTATCGGGAAATATGCAAGTGTCGCAATGCAATCAAAAGCTGAAAAGGAATTATCAAAACTCCAGATCAGCGGTGAAAATGTTTACGAAAGATTGGTTGAATTTCCTTTGTGGGAAGAATATGGAGAAGAGATAAAATCAGGAATTGCCGATATAAAAAATATTGGTGGAATAAATGGAGGTGCAATTACAGCCGGAAAATTCCTTGAGCATTTTACCGATTATCCTTATATCCACATGGATATTGCCGGAACTGCTTTTATGAAGAAAAAAGATAGTTATCGCGGCATTTATGGTACCGGTGTTGGTGTACGTTTGTTGTTTGATTTTGTTAAGTCATGGCGCTGAGATTAAAAAAATCAATATAATCATCTGAATCTTTGCCAAATACTTCTACTGATTCACCTATTATCTTGTATGTGCATTTTTGTCCGGCGATCTTTGAGAAAAGTATCTCAAATTCTTTTCCGTTTTCGTCGCACATAATAATTTTTACAAGATTTTCATGTCTATCCGAAGTTAATTTTGCATGACAAATAGGACAGTAAAAATCAATGTGTTTTCCTTCTTCTAACCTAAGTGATGAATGATTCTCGTATTTATAATTCCCAAACTCAGGATGCATCAGGATTAATCCACTTTCCTTATTTTCAGTTTTTACCGAAAAAATAATGTGATCACCAACTCTCAGATGACCATGACATTTTGGACATAAAAAATCAAAATTCATAACAACCTCCGTTTTTAAGTGAATTATAAAAATACAAATATTTAGTGCTGAAATCAAGTTTATGAAAGGAAATAAATTATGTGGTTATCTGTAAGTTGTATTTATAAATTTTTGCATTTTCAATTTCTAACAGTATAACAAGAAATCGTATCTTTGCATGTTTAACTCAAAACCTACGTTTATGATAAAAAATATTCAAAAGGAAACCTCTGATACGAAAGTAAAAGTTGGAATATCTCATGGCGATATAAATGGAATAAGTTATGAGATAATGATAAAATCTTTTCTTGATAACAGAATTTTTGATGAATTAACTCCTGTTGTTTTTGGAATGTCGAAAGTTGCATCATATCATAGAAAAACACTTGATATCAAAGATTTTAGTTTTAATATTATTAAGCATCCAGATCAGGCAAACCTTAAGCGTGCAAATATTATTAATTGTCATGAAGAAGAAGTAAAAATTGACTTGGGTAAATCAACAGAAATTGCAGGAGAAATGTCTTTACTGTCTCTTGAAACAGCAATAAAAAGTTTGAAAAATAAAGAAATTGATGTTCTTGTTACCGCCCCAATAAATAAAGAAAATATTCAATCGGAAAAATTTCATTTTCCGGGACATACCGAATATCTGGCACGTGAATTTGAAACCAAAAATTATCTCATGCTAATGGTAAGTAATAATTTAAGGATTGGCTCGGTAACAAGTCATATCCCGATAAAAAATGTTTCCGATGAATTATCGGAAGAATTAATTTATAACAAAATAAATATTTTAAACGAGACTTTGAAAAAGGATTTTGCTATCCGTAAACCAACAATAGCAGTATTAAGTTTAAATCCCCACGCCGGTGATAAAGGTTTAATAGGAAATGAAGACACCGAAATAATTACTCCTGCAATTAAAAAAGCATTCGATGCCGGAATTTTGAGTTTCGGACCTTATCCTGCCGATGGATTTTTCGGGACATCAAATTATCAAAAGTTTGATGGAATACTTGCAATGTATCACGATCAGGCTATGATACCTTTTAAAACTCTTTCGTTTGATACCGGTGTGAATTTTACTGCCGGACTGCCAATAGTCCGCACTTCACCTGCACACGGAACTGCTTATGATATTGCCGGTAAAAATCTGGCATCTCCAGCTTCATTCCGGCAAGCATTGTATCTCGCAATAGATATTTTTAAAAATCGCCAGATGTATGAGGAAATTAATAAAAACCCATTGAAGATTGGACAAGCAGAAAAGAATGGGGAGAATGAATAGAATGATAAAATGCGTAAATGCGTAAATGATAAAATGACTAGAATGCAATATTCAATAACTGAAATTGTAAAAATTACCAGGGGTGAATTGTTTGCTTCAAATGGTTCGGAAACTTTTATCAATGATATTCTTATCGACAGTCGCAAGTTAATATCTCCAAAAAACTGTGTCTTTTTTGCTTTGGTAACCAAACGAAATGATGGTCATAAATATATTGAAGACCTTTATAAAAGAGGAATAAAAATTTTTATTGTTTCTATACTTCCGGAAAATTATCAGCAATTTAAAAAAGCAAATTTCATACTTGTAAAAGATACTTTAAAAGCTCTGCAATCATTAGGTTCTGCTCATCGGGGAAAATTTAATATTCCCGTAATCGGTATAACCGGAAGTAATGGAAAAACTATTGTTAAAGAATGGTTGTATCAATTGATGAGTGCTGATAAAAAAATCATCAGAAGCCCGAAAAGTTACAACTCCCAAATTGGTGTTCCTCTTTCTGTTTGGCAGATGGACGATAATTATGAGCTTGCAGTTTTTGAAGCTGGCATTTCCGAACCTGATGAAATGGATAATCTCCGAAAGGTTATTAATCCGTCAATTGGGATTTTTACCAATATTGGTCAGGCTCATGGCGAAAACTTTATTTATACAAGCCAAAAAATCGGTGAAAAACTAAAATTATTCACCAAAGTCGATACATTGATTTATTGTATTGATTACCACGAAATTCAGGAGATAATTATCAGATCGGAAATATTAAAAAGCATTAAATCATTTACATGGAGCAATAAACAAGATGCCGATCTTTTTATCAAGGAAATAAAAAAGAATAACAAAAAAACTTCTATTACCGGAGTTTTTAATAATAAAGAAATAAATATTAAAATACCTTTTGTTGATGATGCTTCGATTGAAAACGCAATTCATTGTTGGGCAACAATGTTGCATCTCGGATACGAAAATGAGCTTATCGCTAAAAGAATGCTTTTGCTAAATCCAATTGCAATGCGGTTGGAACTTAAAGAAGGAATAAACAATTGCTCAATCATCAACGACAGTTATAATTCGGATATAAATTCGCTTACCATTGCACTCGATTTTTTGAATCAGCAAAAGCAACACAAAAACAAAACTGTAATCCTTTCCGACATTTTACAAAGTGGCGTAAACGAAATCAAACTGTATTCGGATATTGCCACCTTGTTAGAAAATAAAGCCATAAAAAGAATTATTGGAATTGGTCCTGCTATCAGTAATCAATCCGAAAGATTTAATATCGAAAAATATTTTTACCCGACCACCGAAAGTTTTTTACGAAAATTTCCCTTCACTTCTTTCAATAATGAAAGCATCCTTTTGAAAGGTGCAAGGGTCTTTGAATTTGAGCAGATAAGCAAGGCATTACAGCAAAAAGCTCACGAAACTGTTCTCGAAATAAACCTGAATGCTCTCATCAATAATTATAATTATTACAGATCAATCATCAATAAAAAGACCAAAATAATGGCTATGGTCAAAGCATTTTCGTATGGAAGCGGAAGTTTTGAAATAGCCAATGCTTTGCAATTTCACAGAGTTGACTATCTTGCTGTGGCTTATGCCGACGAAGGAATTGAATTACGAAAAGCCGGCATTTCTGTCCCGATCATGGTTATGAACCCTGACGAGCAAAGTTTCGATAGTATGATAATGCATAACCTTGAGCCCGAAATCTATAATTTCAGAGTTCTTGAAATACTTGAAAAAGCCATCAAAAAAAATATCATTCCCAAAAACAAACCGGTTAAGATTCATATAAAATTTGATACCGGCATGCATCGTTTGGGATTTGAAGAAGATAATATTGACGAGCTTATTACCCGCCTCAAGGAAAACAAAATGATTTATGTGCAATCAGTTTTTTCACATCTTGCAGCAAGTGAAAACAAAAAGCATGATAAATTTACGCTTTCGCAGATAGAAAAATTCACTAAAATGAGTGAGGTAATTAAAGCCGTAGCAGGACATCCGGTTTTATGTCATATTTTAAATTCGGCAGGTATTACAAGATTTCCTGATGCTCATTTCGACATGGTTCGTCTTGGAATTAGTTTATACGGAGTTTCAATGAATCCTAAAGATGCAAGCTCTCTCCAAAATGTAAGTACGCTTAAATCAAGTATTTCACAAATTAAAACCATTGCTGCAAACGACACCATTGGTTACGACAGAAGCGGGATTGCAAAAAATGATATGACTATTGCCATTGTCCCCATCGGATATGCAGACGGCTTGAAAAGAAGCCTGAGCAATGGCAAAGGTTCTTTGATGGTGAATGGTAAAAAAGCCACAATTGTTGGAAATGTGTGTATGGATATGTGTATGATTGATGTTAGTGACATCCCTTGCGGGGAAGGAGACGAAGTTATAATTTTCGGACAAGAAAATCCCATCACAAAATTTGCCGATGATCTTGATACTATTCCTTATGAAATATTGACCAATGTTTCGAGAAGGGTTAGGAGGGTCTATTTTCAGGAATAGAGTTTTGATTTATTATTTCAGACTGAAAATTGGTAAAAAATTTTTTAGCAATAAGTGTGTTATTGTGAGGTAAATGTTTTTTAAATCAAAAATCGTTAATCGGTGTTCGGAGTTCGATATTCAGAAAGAAAAACAGAATATCGAATATCGATTAACGAATGATGATTTAAGAAAAGGGCAAAATAAGTACTCCAATCAATTTTTATTAACAATCCAATAAATAGGATTAAGCAGGCTCCTCCCCTTCCAAATTTCAAAATGCAATTCTGTTTTGGAGTCTGAAGGATTTGTAAATACGGTTCCTATTTCCTGTTTTGACTGAACTTTGTCGCCTCGCTTTACAAAAACCTTATTAAGATTTGAATAAACTGTAAAGTATTCTCCATGTCTTATGATAATGGCTGTATTTGTATTCGAAATTGCTCTGACACTGATGACGGTACCATTGAATATTGCCCTCACCATTTCTCCTTTATTTGTCAAAATATCAATGCCGTTATTTCTGACATTTACCTTTTTAAGAATCGGATGTTTATGTTCGCCAAAAGTGCTGGAAATTATTCCTTTTTCCGATGGCCATGGAAGTTTTCCTTTATTCTCTACAAAATTATTTGTCAATTCAAATTCCTCAGAAGTAAGATCAATGATCTTTGATTTTTTTGCTTCATTAGTTTTTCTCGCTCTTTTGGCAGCAGCTCTAATCTCGGCATCAATAATATTTTTAATAGATTTTTCAAGTTTTGTTGCTTCTTTTTTCTTTATTCTCAGAGTTCTCCGGAGTTCTTTTTCCTTGCCGGATAATTTCTTTATCGTTGAGTTTTTTTCATCTTTTTCTTTTTCCAATTGTTTGATCTCTCCTGCTTTTTCTTTTAACAATGATGTTTTCTCAAGTTTTTGATTTTTTAACTGCTCTGTTTTATCGTTTAATTCGATCTGGGTTTTTTCAATCAGCTTTGCCTGCATCCTCCGGTAAGCACTATACTGCTGAAAATATTTCAGTCGTTTGTAAGCTTGATTAAAATCATCTGAAGCAAAAATAAACATTAGCCGGTTATATGCATTTTTGTTCTTAAAAGCATAATATATCATTTTTGCATATTGATCTTTTAATTTTTTCAGATCCTCGGTAAGAACTTTTATTTCGGATTTGTTGTTTGTAATTTTATTGTCAAGATTATTTATTTCATAATTTATTGTAGAAACAAGTTTTTCACGAATTTTTATTTTTCTGTTTAAGATAATCAGTTGATTAAGAGAATTTTTCTTGCTTCTTTTTGTTTCATTCAGAAGTTTATTAGTATATTGAATTTCTTTTTCAATACGTTCTTTTTCTTCTTTAAGTTTTTCCTTTTCGTTTTGCGAATACAAAGAATTTGTCGCAAACAAAGCAAGTATTAAAAAAATTATCGAAAAAACATTTATTCTTCTGAGCATTGTGATTAAGGATTTTAAATCGCTAATTTTACATTATTATCATGAAAAAAACATGGTTCTACTATTATTTTAGTGGAAATGCTTAAATGATTAAATGATTAAATATTTTTTTCTATCATAATTCTCAATATTGATTGATTTTATCATTCTATCATTTAGGCATTTAAGCATTTAAGCATTCCTTCATTATTCATTAGATTCGTAATAGAACCGAAAACATTAATAAATTCTCTCATATCTTTCCGGTATTTTAAACGGAAATATCATAAATTTATTTAATACTATTTTTGAATAATCAATAGAAACAGAAATATCAATTTCTGCAGAAATATCAAAAGTAACATCAACCGGAAAAAGTTGTCCGTCAATCATTTTAAAATCATTATAAAAAGCTTCCAGTTTTTTATTTTCTTTTTTTATCTCATTGATCTTAACTGCGGTAATTTTAAAATTATCAGGATCAAGCCAGATATTCTGAATAAAAACTACAGGATTTTCATTCGAATGTTTTAAAAATTCTTTTAATTTATGTCTTGAGGTTGTATATAATTTATATTTTTTGTCATCAACAGATGCTTTAAATTCTGCTTTTTCATAATATTGAAAATCATTACCCGTGATAAACGATTGAAAAACATCAAAATCAATATTAGTTTTCAAAAAATCATTAACAAATTTATAATCACCAATAAAATACGATTTATTAATACGATTAATAAATTTAACCGAATCTTGGGTTATCATCAGTCTCACGACCTCAATTCCCAAAGCTGGAGAAAACGACATCCAGATAACGCTGTCCTTTTGCATTCTTATCTGGGCTTTAAAATATGTTTGTTTTTTATCCTCAATATATTCAATATTGACTTTTGCTGCAAGCCAATCAAATTTCAATTCGTTTTTTTTGAGTTGGGTAAATAAATATTCCGGTCCTTTTTCTTTAATGGGTATTTTCATTATGCTCCGTGGCGAGCGACACGAAAACGTTGTAAGCACAAAAAAGGCTACAACAAAAAATGAAATATATTTTATTTTACGCTTATTCATACAATTTTTTATCCTGTATTTTTTTATCTAACAATTCAGATCCTTTTTCTTTGGCTTTTGCTTTTTCCCATGTATTAAAAGCTTCTTCTTTTCTGTTGAGTTTATAAAGAATGTCTCCAAAATGTTCCCAAATAACAGCACTCTCTTCTCCACCCCTTCTTATTGCTTTTTCAATCCAAACTTTTGCTTCTTCAAATTTATTTAATTTATACAATATCCAAGCATAAGTATCCAGATTTGATGAATTTCCTTTGTCAAGTTCTATAGATTTCTTCGACATTTTTTCAGCTTTCTCAAGATTTTCGTTTCGTAAAGAAAGGTAATATGCATAATTATTTAAAACCAAAGAATTTTCAGGTTCTATTTCGAGAACTTTTTCATAAGCTTCATCAGATTTCTTATGATTTTTTAATTCATGATATGTATCTCCGATGAAGGAATAAAACTGTGCTTTCATGGCATTATTGTCAACAACAAATTTTAGTCCGAATTCAAAAGATTTAATGGCAGCTTCAAAATTTCGCAATTGATAATTTCCCAGCCCGGAAAAAAGATAAAATATGGGCTGATGCGGAAATAATTTAATCGCAAGAGAACTTTCTTTAACCATTAAATCATAATTCTCTAATTTAGATTCGCAAAATAAGAGTTGCTCCCAAGTATAATAATATATGCTGTCGAGCTGGATAACTTTTAAATATTTTTCCCGGGCTTCTTGAAATTTATTTTGCTTATATAAAATATAAGCCAAATATTGTTGTGAATTTGAATCATCGGGATGAGTATTCACTAAAATTTCTAATAGTTCGCGAGCCTGCTCTTTATTATTATTTATAAAGCTTGTAAATGGATAATAAGTCTTCAAAATTTGAATCTTTGTTTCAACATCAAGTATTGGATTTGCAAACCCGAGTTTTAGCTCTTCGAAAGCTTTTTCATTTTCGCCATTTTTTCTATAATAATCAGATAAAGAAATATGAATAAATTCGTTTTGAGGATTTATTTCTACAATTTTTTTATAAATCTCCAAACCTTTTTCCTTCATATTATTTGAGAGGTAAAACTCGGCAAGAATTGAATAATAACGACTTTCTTTTGGAAAGGCATTAATAAGTTTTTTTATTTCATTAATAGCCTTATCAATTTTGCCTGCTCTAATATAGAGGTCTTTTTTTTGAAAACTAATCCTTTCATTTATACCTAATTTTCTCTCAATTTCATCATAAGCATCAATGGCTTTTTGATAATCACTGATAAAAAAATATGCGGATGCTAATTCAAAAATATAGTCAATATTTTCAGATTCATTTTTAATAAGCTGACGATAAATTTTAATGCTATTTTTATAATCTGCATTCCTAATGTATAACCGAGCCAATATTAATGCATACCATTTATTTTCAGGGTCAATTTTAAATGCTTTTTCAGCTTGTTCGAGTGCAGCTTCTTTGTCATTTATCAGGGTATATAATTTTGCTAATTCGTATCTCGAAGCAGCATCATTAGGTTCAGCCTCCACACATTTATTAAAAAGCCTGATAGCTTCGTTGTAATTCTCAAGGATTTTTTGCTTATTTGCGTCAATAAACAATTGGGAATTATCATTTGTTGTTATGATTTTCTGATTAATGTCTTTAATTGTCGCACTTTCTTGTGTTGTTTTACACGATTGAAAAGCAATAATCAGAATTAGAAATATTATTATTTTCCCAGATATTTTCATTTGTTAATTTTTTTAGCCACTAAAGCACAAATACACTAAAATGTCAAATCTCAGAATAATCTCCTACGCTCAGGTCTGAAGGTTTTCCATTAAGTTTTGCGAAATTTCCTACCATTGAGTTTTCTATATTCATATTTTTTATTAAGCTATTGTTTTGAATAATACTATTGCCTATGATGGATTTCCTGATCACAGAATTTTCACCAACAGAAACATGAGGTCCTATCACGGAATTTTCAATTTTCACATTCTCACCAATAAAGCATGGCTCAATAATCACAGAATTAACTATTTCTGATGAAGAAGATATCAGTTCCTTATTTTTATCTAATTCCAGTATTCTTTGATTTGTGTAAACAGTTGCATTTTTATTTCCACAATCAAGCCATTCTTCCACTTTGTCGGTTGAGAATTTCGTACCTTTTTTCATCATATTATACAAAGCGTCGGTAATACCATATTCGCCATTGGTTTTTGTATTACTATCAATAAGATATTGAAGTTCTTTTTTAAGATAATCTCCATCTTTAAAATAATAAATTCCAATTATTGCAAGGTCGGAAACAAACTCTGTTGGTTTTTCATAAAAATCAGTAATATTACCTTTTTCATCAATTTTTACAACTCCAAAGTCACTTGGATTTTTTACTTTATGAGTCCAGATTATTCCATCTTTGGAAACATCGAGAGAGAAACCGGCTTTGAATAAAGTATCTGCGTAAGCTACAATAACTCTGTCTTTAAGCGATCCGGCAGCACACAAAATTGCATGAGCTGTTCCAAGAGCTTCTTTCTGGTAATATATTTTTCCTTTAATACCAATTTTTTCGGCAATTGAGAGAAGTTCATTTTCCACGTCTTCCCCAAAATCTCCAATGATAAAAGCAATCTCTTCGACCGGTTCTGATAAAACATCCGTTATCCCTTCAACTAATCTTTGTACTATGGATTTTCCTCCAATATGTATCAATGGTTTTGGTGTAGTTAAAGTATGGGGTCTCATTCTTTTCCCCATTCCTGCCATTGGAATTATTATTTTCATCAGTTTATATTTTTATAGTTGTTATATTTTTAGTTGATTACATTTTACCAAATCCAGATATAGAAATTGGAAATTAGAAATTGTTTTTTCTGCCGAATTTCGAATTTACCTATTTTGGTCCTGTGCTCCCAAATCCACCTGCACCTCTTTTTGTTTCTTTTAATTCATCAACTTCAATCCATTCGGCTTGTTTGTGGGCAGAAATAATCATTTGTGCAATCCTATCGCCATCATTAATAGTAAAATCTTCTTTAGATAAATTTATTATGATAACCATTACTTCGCCCCGATAATCAGCATCAATTGTACCCGGAGTATTTAAAACAGTAATCCCTTTTTTTATTGCCAAACCGCTTCTCGGTCTAACCTGAGCTTCGTATCCAACCGGTAATTCAATAAATAAACCCGTTGGAACGAGAGTGCGTTCAAGAGGTTTAATAATTATTGGTTCAGTAATATTTGCACGCAAATCCATTCCTGCAGAAGCTACAGTTTCGTATGATGGTGATGGATGTTTTGAGTTATTGACTATCTTTACTTTCATCTCAATATTTTATTATAAACCGCAAAAGTAGTGATTTTTATTGTTTACTTTTTGGAATATTTTCGGCTTATTTATAATGTATTTAGAAAATTATTTTACAAAAACTCCTTTGCTATTGCAAGCCAGGCAAAAAACTCCCGATTAAATTCTGCGCAACTTTTTTTGATAAGTTTTTTTCTTTCGCCTTTAGTCGGATTAATATTTATGATCAAAACAAAAAAACGTTTTTCTTATTATGTGTATCAATATAAATGTCCAAGATGTAAATATTATTTTACAGAAAATTATAAGATTTGCTCACATTATGAAAAAGACGGATATAAGATTGAATTAAAAGAAGTGAAGAAAATAATGACTTGAAGTTGAAATTTAAAATGACTAAAACTATTTGGATCAACGTTTTTTAAAATTTGTTTACTAATATTAGGTATAAAAAAGTTTTATTTGTAATTTTGTTACTGATAATATAAAAATTATATTTATTCCTATGCAAACTATAACAATTAAACTAAAAGAAGAGAATGTTGATTTTTTTATTGAATTGCTAAAAAAACTTAATTATTTTACAGAAATAAAAATCACAAAATCAACAATAGACCTTGAAAGTGAAAGGCTTGATTTGCCAATTCGCTTACCTAAGGGTGAGCCGGCAATATCAGATTTTGCGGGTTTATGGATGGATACTCCTAAAACACTGAAACAAATAAGAGAAAAAGCATGGAAAAGAATTTAGTATTATGTGATACAAATATATTTATTCATTGGTTTAATAATCACTATCCAACTATCGAAAAGTTACAAAGCATTGGTCTTGACAATATAGCTGTTTCAGTTATCACTGTTATGGAATTAATTGAAGGTGTTGATAATAAACAACAATTACAGCAACTGAAAAATAAAATTAAAAACTATTACATTGTTGATTTTACCAAAGAAGTTTCTATACTATCGCTGCAAATGATTGAAAAATATAATTTGAGCCACAAATTGCAAATACCGGATGCGATAATTGGAGCAACGGCAAGAATTTTTAACCTTAGATTATTTACATACAATAGCAAAGATTTTCGATTCATTCAAAATATACAATTATATAATTGAGTACAGTTGTTTATTTGTAAGTTCAATTAGTAAATGCAACTTTTTGAAGTAGAATACCGATGTTTGCACAACGACCAAAAAGTTATTCTGAAATATTTTTGGTTCATTAACAAGCCAAAAAAATATTTCGGAAATAACTTTTCCCTTGCATTCATCAACTTTTTTTCATGAAAGAGTAGAGCCTAATAGACTCTACCACTTTCAATGAAGGAAAACTTGTTTATTTTGCTTCTTAATTCACCATAAAATAAGTTGCATATGAAACAAATTACCAAAGAGCAAAGATATCAAATTGAAGCATATTTAAAGGCAGGTCAGTCCATAGATTTTATTGCTAATGATCTTGAGAAACACCCAGGCAGTATTAGGAGAGAGATAAAAAGGGATGCTCAAAAAAGAGGAGGATACAGTGCAAAAAGAGCTATAATGCTTGCTGATGAACGGAAGGAAAGGCTTCATCTCCCTAGAAAATTTAATTCTGAAGTTAAGAGGCTGGTTCGTTCCTACATTGAAGACGAACAATGGTCTCCAAAACAAATTGTAGGATATTGTAAAAATTCAGAAATTCCAATGGTAAGTCATGAAAGAATATACCAGTATGTTAGAGATAATAAGGAAAAAGGAGGATCTCTCTACAAAAACCTAAAACATAAACTAAAACATAGGAAACGACCAGTTGGTGGGAAATTCATCCCTATTAAAGATAGAGTATCTATTGATAAAAGACCTGATGTTATTAACAATAAAGAACGCTTTGGTAACTGGAAAATAGATACTATTATTGGCAAAGGTGGAAAAGGAGCTATTGTAACAATCGTTGAACGAAAAACTGCATTTTTTATGATAAAAAATCTAACAGATGGCAAGAACGCCAAAAGCTTAAGCGAAACTGTTGTTGAGATGCTTCAGCCTTATAAAAATAATATATATTCTATAACATCTGACAATGGAACCGAGTTTGCAGAACACAAAATGATAGCTAAAAGATTGAATTTAGATTTCTATTTTGCCCATCCATATTCATCATGGGAAAGGGGTTTAAGTGAATATACCAATAAATTAGTAAGACAATACATACCAAAAAAATCTGTATTTTCAGATTTTTCTGATGGGTATATTCTTGATGTTCAGTATAAAATAAACAGAAGACATAGAGAGAATCTTGATTTTGATTCTCCTAAAACTATTTTTTATAATTTAGTAGCATAATTTTTTGCATTTGCGACTTGAACCTACGTTGAACAAAATCTTAACAACTACTTATCGAAATTAGTTGTATTTTTGTTCCATTAACTGGATACTTTTCCATTAATACTACTGGTACTTTTTGGATTAATATATACAACAGGGACATTTGTCGTACACCCGTAAAAACAGCTTCCATATAATCCATTTATTTGAAGAGTAAAACAGAAAATTCCGATTTAACATTACAAATTTAGGCTTAATTTTGTATAATTATTTGCAAAATTCAGCTTAAATTTGTATATTTATTTGCAAAATTAGGCTTAATTTTGTATTATTGCAAAAAAAATACTATTTTATTATGTATCCAAGAGACCTAATATTAGTTTTAGAACAATGGCTTGATAAAAAAGAAATCCTTATACTGTACGGTGCAAGGCAGGTTGGGAAAACAACCTTGCTGAAGGAAATGCTAAAAAACCGTCAAAATGCCGTAATGCTAAACTGTGAACTTCCATTTGTTTCTGATATTTTAGAAAGCAAAGACCTTGCAAGAATCCAAGCGATTTTTGAAGAAAAAAAAATAATAGTATTGGACGAAGCACAAAAAATTTCGGAAATCGGTAATATATTAAAACTGATTTATGATGAATTACCGGAATATAAAATCATTGCTACTGGTTCAAGCAGTTTTGATTTGGCTAATAAAATAATTGAACCATTAACCGGCAGAAATATCAAATTCAAACTTTATCCTTTATCTGTAAACGAAATTAAACAGAAAAACACATGGCTTTGGGTTATGGAAAACCTGAATAACTTGTTGGTTTATGGTTCGTACCCAGGTATTATTGACCTGACCATTTCTGATAAACAAATAAAACTTCCGGAGCTTGCCTCTGATTATCTTTTTAAAGATGTACTAATACATGAAAATATAAAAAACCCTGCATTGATCAGAAAACTTCTGAAAGCTCTTGCTTTACAAATCGGCTCTCAGGTTTCGACCAATGAACTTTCCAATATGCTGGGTGTAACGCGACAGACTATTGAAAAATATATTTATCTGCTTGAAAAGTGCTTTGTAATTTTTAGTTTACCGTCATTCAGCAGAAACCTCAGAAATGAAATAAAAAAAAGCAGAAAATTCTACTTTTATGATAATGGTATCAGAAATGCTATTATCAATGATTTTAGCTTGTTGCAAAACAGAACTGATATTGGTGCATTATGGGAAAATTATTGCATTAGCGAAAGAATAAAAATCAATAAACCGAATACGAATATGTATTTTTGGAGAACTTATGATGGGGCAGAAATAGACCTGATAGAGGAACATAATGGAAAATTGAAGGCTTTTGAATTCAAATGGAAGAAAAAACGAAAGATCAAAATGCCGGAAAGTTTCTCAGAAAAATACGGATTGAATAAATTAATTATTATCACTCCAACAAATCTTCAGGATTTGTTAAAGTGACATAAAACTGTTTAAAGTTGTTAACTTAAAACCTGAAACCAGAAACTTGAAACCCTTTTTACGAGCGACTGGTAATTTCAATCAAATGAAAACCAAACTGTGTTTGAACAGGTCCGTGAACTTTCCCGACTTCATCTCTGAAAACAACTTCGTCAAATTCCTGAACCATCATTCCGGGAGAAAATTCGCCTAAATCACCACCTTGTTGCCCTGATGGACATGAAGAGTGTTTTTTAGCCACTTCAACAAAATCCTTTCCGTTTTCAATCTCTTTTTTTAGGTTTTCACATTCTTCTTTGGTGTGTACCAAAATATGTCTTGCTCTTGCTTTAGCCATAATTATTTTCTTTTGTGTTAATATTAATAAAATTTTTGTGGTGCAAATAAACGAATAATAGTTCAAAGTGACAAACACATTTTGTTTATAATTATAGCTCTATGTTGTTTGTAGTGGGTAGTTATTAAATGCCAACTCATTATATAAACATTCAACATTCAACAATCAACACTCAATTTCTGCTTTTTTACTTGTTTATTGAGTGTTGAGTGTTGCTTATTGAGTGTTTTTTTAAATAACATCAATAGTTATTTTCTAAATAAATATTACCCACCTTATTCGACATAGAACCAAAATAATTGTATCTTGCAGTTTGAATAATTTGTAAAAGTGAGTGTACTAACATGACCAAATTTAAAACAATAAAAATATATTGTTCGCAATGTAATACTCTCTTATATAAATATTATAAAGCAGGAAACGGGCATTTAGTGAAATGTTATAAAGATAGAATTAAAGATGATTTTACAAATGGGGATTTAAAATGTCCAAGCTGTAAATCACAATTTGCAAGAGAGAAAATGATGCATGGAAAACCGGCAAATAAGATTGTTCAAGGCAAAGTATATGCTAAATCCTGAAAAGAAAAAATTAAACTAATATGTTTTTTGTAAAATTTAATTGTTTTAGAAATTTGATTTTTATTGTGCTTTTAATTGCCTCCTCACAGGCATTTAGCGGAACCATTATTTTTAATAAAGAAAACTCACCTTATATTATTGATTCAAATCTTGTAATTAATTCGGGTGATACTTTGATAATTACTGAAGGAACTGTTTTAATGATTGATGCAGCCGTTGATATAAATATTTTCGGACATATTTTTGTTTATGGAACTGTTGATGAACCAGTATCTTTTCTCCCGCTTGTTGATAGTATTGGATGGGGACAAATAAAGATTGATAATTACGGAAGTAACAGCGAATTTAATTATACCCTGATAAAAGACGGAACTTTTTATAGCAAGAATGTTAATATGACATTTTTCAATGTTGATTTTATCAATACTCAGGATTTACAATGGAATAATCCTATTATTGAGATTAAAAGCGGTAGTGTGGATTTTCGCAATAGTTCAATTACCGGTTCAAATAAAGGCGAGGGTTTGCTTGTTAACAATGGAATTCCTGCAATCATTAAAAATTGCTATTTCACTACAATACCCGATGCTGTAGAATTTATCAATAATATAAATGGCATAATATCAAATAACACATTTGAAAATATTCCTGATGATGCCATTGATTTAAATTACAGCCGTAATGTTCTTATCGACAGCAATATTATTTTAAATGTAGGTGACAGAGGTTTGGAGATTGGAAATGAGAATTTTGGAAATTCGATAAATATTTCAATAAGAAGAAATCTTATAGCATATTGTAACGAAGGCATACTTTTTAAAGATGGTTCAAGTGGCGAAATTATCAACAATACCCTTTACGGAAATAATATTGGAATTCGCTGTGCGGAGTTAATTCAGGGATATGGAGGGGGTTCTGCCGTTGTTGAAAACACTATAATTTCAAATTCAATTGATTGTGATATTTTTGCTGATTCACTTTCCGAAATATTGATTTCATATTCTTTGAGTGATAATTCTTTGCTTCCCGGAGACAGTAATATTTTTGATGATCCTCAATTTGTTAATCCTGTTGTTAATGATTTTAATTTAGAAAGCACATCACCCTGTGTTGACAAAGGAAATCCTGATAGCCCTATTGATCCGGACAGTACAATTGCCGATATCGGGGCATATTATTATGATATTACCGGTATCCTTAAAGATAAATTTGATGAAAATAGTTTGTCAATTAACGTTTATCCAAATCCTTTTTCATCATATTTAATTATAGATTATGATCTCGAAAAAGAATCAAAAGTTAAAATTGATATTTATGATCCATCAGGAAAACTGATAAAAAATCTGGTAAACAAAGCACAAAGCAAGTCTCATAATTCCATTAAATGGAAATCCGAAAACAGTCAAATTATTAAAGCAGGAATTTATTTTTGCAGAATATCTGTTGATGATATTACTCAAGGATTTATGATCATTTATCTACCATCTCAATAAAATCTTTCAACGAAAAAGTTTCTTTTACTCTCACACCTTTTTCCGTTTTCTGAAGTGTGCAACATTCATTGTACAGGTCATGTTCAAAAAATAAAGTAATATCATTTTCCAAAACATCCTGATAAAATTTTTCTTTTTCTTTTAAAGTTAGCAAAGGGCGTGTGTCGTAAGCTGGTATCCACGGCATTGGAATATGTGCCGCTGCCGGCAAAAGATCAGCCATAAAAGCTATAGTTTTTCCATGATAATTAATGTATGGAATTACCTGCCCATCGGTATGACCATCAAAAAGTTTTACACTGATATTTGGAAGTATTTCACATTCTTCTTCAATTAATTTAAGATGTCCGCTTTCTTCAATCGGAAGAATATTTTCTTTCAGGTAGGAAGCACTTTCTCTGTGATTTGGTTCAACAGCCCAATTGTACTGTTTTTTACTGACCCAATAGTTTGCGTTTTTAAAAGCAAGTTCAAAATCTTTTTTGTTATCGGCATATTTTATACTTCCGCCGCAATGATCGAAATGAAGATGAGTTAAAATCATATCTGTAATATCATCGGGTGTAAATCCATATTTGGCAAGTGAACTTTCAATATCATTACCACCATTTATGTAATAATGTTTCAGGAATTTTTCATCTTGCTTATCGCCAATTCCGTTATCGATAAGGATTTTTCTGTCTTCATCAACAACCAGCAAACATCTCATTGCCCAGTTACAAAGATTATTTTCATCACAAGGATATAATTTTTGCCATAATGTTTTTGGAACAACACCAAACATTGCCCCTCCATCTAATTTAAGATTTCCGGTTTCTATAGGATAAATTTTCATCTATTAAATTAAATTATGTAGTTAATATATTTTCAGTTGCTTGATGTATAATTTAGAAATTAGAAATTGGAAATTTACTCTTCTTTCTAATTTCAAATTTCGAGTTTCAAATTTCGTTATATAATTTTTCTCTTGTTGTCAAAATTCATCTGTCATGGATGTTTCATCTGTTTTGTCAAGCTCATTTAAAGCAAAAGCATAAGCTCCGATTGAAACAGCTTTGGAAGTGCTGAGATTAGAAACACAAACACCAATTCGTTTAACAGGGTCATAATTTACTTTTTTATTACTGAACGGAACATTGATTTTGATGCTTGTATTGTCAAGAAATTGTTTTAATCCGTCATCATCTTCAAGGTTAAAGGCTGTTATTTCCATTCGTGGAAGAGAATCTCCGGCAATAGTTTTAAAATTATTATTCATCTCATCAACTAACTTTTGAAGGAAAAGCGGATATGCACCCGACAATCCGCCGCCAATTACAATTATTCCATCAAAAAGCGAGATTGAATTGGCAAGAGAATCTCCGGCAACAACAGCCAGTTCTTCAAAAGCTTTTTGAGCAGCATTCTTATTCCTGTCAATTTCTCCCATTCCAATTTGGAAAATCTCTTTTGGTGACGGACAATTTGAAATATCTGTTACTGTTTCCCGTGAATAAACCCTTTGAACTCCTCTGATGCTAACACTATCCTCAACACTGGTCTCGGGATAAAGTTTGTTTCTTAAGCGATTTATTTCACCGGAAGAAGAATTATCACCAAAAACCAAATTCCCGTTAAATACAATTCCACCGCCATATCCGGTACCAAAAGTAACACCAAACAAATTTGAATAATTTTTTATTCCGCCTTTTTGTTTTATCAAATCATTGATTTTTGGCAAAACGCCTGCAATAGCTTCGCCATAAGCAAACAAATCACCATCATTATTAATAAAAACAGGCACATCAAATTTTTCTTCAAGCATATCTTTTAATGCCACTCCACCCCTAAAAGCCGGCAGGTTGGCAAGATCTCCAATTATTCCATTTTGATAATCGGCAGGACCGGGAAAACAAAAACTAATTGCATCAGCTTTGTTTTTTAGAATTGATATTACCTGCTCAAATCCCTTAATGATTATTTTAAGAATAGAGGTGAGATTTTCAGCTTTTGCCGGTAAAATAATTGGTTCTACAATTTCTTCGTTTGATTGCATCGCCGAGAAAACAAAATTTGTTCCCCCTGCATCCAGAGTCATTACAACTCGTTTGTCTGTATCGTATTTCATCAATTAACTTAATTTTAAATTTGCAGTAAAAGTATAAAAAAACCTGACTTTACTAAAAGACAAGTAAATTTTTTAAATACATTTCGTAAAAAGCGAAACAATTATACGTAAATTACGTTATATATTTTATGAAAGAAATATAAAATATTTTTATGAAAAAGATAAATCCATTTGTTATTGGAAAATATGTAGGTCCCGAGTATTTCTGTGACAGGAAGGATGAAACTCAAAGTATTGTTAATGCTATTGAGAATCAAAGAAATCTTACACTAATTTCTCATAGGAGACTTGGAAAAACAGGACTGATTTTACATATTTTTAATCATTTTTTTCGACAAGGTGACCTCGTTTTGTTTTATCTTGACCTAATGCACACTAACGACCTTAATTCATTTGTAAGGTCTCTTGCGAAAGCTATTATCGGTAAGTTTGATAAACGAACAACACAGGTATTAAAATCATTTGGCAAATTAGTCAGAAGTCTCCGTCCAAGTATTACAATTGATCCTGCAACGGGTAAGCCGTGTATAGAAGTTTTTCTGCAGGATAATACAAATCCTGAAACCAGTCTTGACGAGATATTCAATTATCTAAAACACCAGAAAAAGCATGTTGTTATTGCTTTAGATGAGTTTCAGCAAATTACTCATTATCCCGAAAAAAATGTTGAAGCCTTGTTACGAGGACATATTCAACAAATTAATAATACTAATTTTATATTTTCGGGAAGTCATAAGCATATGCTCACTTCAATCTTTGGAGATTATAGCAGACCTTTTTACCAAAGCACGGAATTTCTTGAACTTGGAAAAATAGACAGGGAAACATATAAAGTATTTATTACTGAAAAATTTGAGCAAGGCAAGTTCAATATTGATCCTGTTGCAGTAGAATTAATACTTGAATTTACAAATGATTATACTTATTATGTGCAGTTTCTGTGTAATAAATTATATGGACAAAATATAAAAAATATCACTAATGAACTAATTACAGAAACATTTTCCGCTATTTTAAAAGAACAGGAAGTAGTTTATTATAATTATAGAAATTTATTAACCGAACATCAATTTAATTTGTTAACAGCTATTGCAAAAGAAGAAAAGGTTAATATGCCTACCTCCAAAGCATTTATTAAAAAGTACAATCTTGGAGCGGTTAGTTCAATTAATACTGCCATGAAAGCATTATTAACTAAGGAAATGATATATAAAGAAAAAAAATATTACAGGGTTTACGATGTGTTTTTTTCTAAATGGCTAAAATGTTATTCTTAATTTTAGTTTCATAAAAAGCGTAAAAATATTTCGTAAATTACGTTACATATTTTATGAAATAAATATTTACAAAGATTTAATGTGCTTCCAACCAATTGTCTCCGGTATTCATATCAACCACCACCGGCACATTCATTTTAAATGCGGTTTTCATTTTTTCTTCAACAATAGGTTTTACTATTTCGAGTTCGTTTTTGTGAGTGTCAAAAATCAATTCATCATGAACCTGAAGAATCATTTTTGACTTTAAATTACGTTTTTCAAATTCATCAAAAATATTGATCATTGCGATTTTTATCATATCGGCTGAGGAGCCTTGTATAGGTGCATTGATAGCATTTCTTTCGGCGAAACCGCGTACAATTCCGTTATTTGAATTTATATCGCGCA
>DAOVNY010000049.1 GCA_030630005.1 Bacteroidales bacterium
ATACTTTTACAATTCTGAAATTAAAACTATCATAAAAAAACATTTATGCCGGATTATAACAAACTACAAAAGACTGCAACTCAGGTTAGACGAGATATTTTAAGAATGGTTAACAGCTCAAAATCGGGACATCCCGGTGGTTCACTTGGTTGCACCGATTATTTGGTTGCACTTTATAATGAAGTTTTGGAGCATGACTCTAAGAATTTTTCGATGGATGGAAAAAACGAGGATGTTTTTATTTTATCCAATGGACATATTGCTCCGGCTTTGTATAGTGTTTTGGCACGTTCCGGTTATTTTAGTGTTGATGAATTAGGTACCTTGCGACAATTAGGTTCACGTTTGCAGGGACACCCCTCAATATCCGACAATCTTCCCGGAATAAGAATTGCAAGCGGTTCATTAGGACAGGGTTTGTCGGTAGCTCTTGGTGTAGCTCAAACAAAAAAACTAAATAATGACGATAAACTGGTTTATTGTCTGATGGGCGATGGTGAGATAGAAGAAGGGCAAGTTTGGGAAGCAGCCATGTATGCCGCAGCCAAAGAAGTTGATAATATTATCGCAACAGTCGATTACAATGGAAAGCAAATTGACGGACCTGTTGAAGAAGTAATGTCACTTGGTGATATTGAAGCTAAATGGGAATCGTTTGGATGGCAGGTATTAACTATGGATGGGAATAATATGAGAAGTATTATCGAAACTATGAATAAAGCCAAAAGGTTAAGCGGAAGAGGAAAACCTGTTATGATAATTATGAAGACCGAAATGGGTTTTGGTGTTGATTTTATGATGGGCACACACAAATGGCATGGTGTTGCTCCTGATGATGAACAGCTTTCGCAGGCATTGCAGCAACTTGAAGAAACATTGGGAGATTATTAGTTTATAGGAAATCCGTTGAAAATATATGAACTACAAAAATATAAACAACAAATTTAAAATTATATAGTAACTGATAAAACCAAAATCAATAGTGAAAAAATTCTTATATACTGAAATGAAAGACACCCGTTCGGGTTTTGGAGATGCTCTTTATGAGCTTGGAAAAAATAATCCGGATGTAGTAGCATTATGTGCCGATCTCACAGGCTCATTAAAGATGAATAAATTTGCAAATGAATTTCCTGAAAGGTTTTTCCAGTCGGGGATAGCTGAGGCAAATATGACCGGCATGGCAGCCGGCATGACAATAGGAGGGAAGATACCTTTTGTAGGAACATTTGCCAATTTTGCTACAGGAAGGGTTTATGATCAAATCCGTCAATCTGTTGCTTATTCAAAAAAGAATGTAAAGATATGTGCTTCACATGCCGGGATTAGCCTTGGTGAAGATGGTGCTACACACCAGATACTTGAAGATATTGGTTTGATGAAAATGTTACCGGAAATGGTCGTTATCAATCCTTGTGATTATGCTCAGACTGTTGCTGCCACATTTGCTATTGCTGAGTATGTTGGTCCGGTTTACCTGAGATTCGGGCGTCCGAAAGTTCCTGTTTTTACTTCCGACTTACCTTTTGAAATTGGAAAAGCCATTATTCTTAATGAAGGTGTTGATGTTAGTATTATTGCCACCGGACATCTTGTCTGGACTGCAATTCAAGCAGGAATCGAACTTGAAGAAAAAGGAATTAATGCTGAGATAATTAATATTCATACAATAAAACCATTAGACGATAAAGCAATAATTAACTCTGTTGCAAAAACAAAATGCGTGGTTACAGCCGAAGAACATCAACGAAATGGCGGGCTTGGCGATAGTATTGCCCAGCTCCTTGCCAGAAAATTACCTTCACCAATCGAAATGGTTGCTGTTAACGATAAATTCGGTGAAAGCGGAAAACCTGATGAATTAATGAAAAAGTATAATCTTGATGTTGTTGATATTGTGAAAGCAGTAGAGAGGGCTATTGGGAGAAAGTAGTTTCGGGTTTTTGGTTTTGAGTTTAAGTATCCAGAATCAAGTAACAGCATAAAAAAGAAATCACTAAAACAATGAAAATCTTCATTATCGGATATATGTGCAGCGGAAAGAGTACGGTTGGAAAACGACTGGCTCGAAAACTGAATTATGATTTCGTTGATTTGGATTTATGCTTTGAAGAGAAATATCATATTAGTGTTGATGATTTTTTTACAAAATATGGTGACGATGCTTTTAGGAAAATTGAAACGAAGTTGCTTAATGAAATTCTCAAAAAAGATAATATCGTGATTTCAGCCGGAGGCGGAACACCTTGTTTTAATGAAAATATGAAACTGATGAAAAAAAATGGTGTTTCTGTTTATCTTAAAATGCACATAAATTCATTGAAAGACCGCATCCTGAATTCAAAAAAACAAAGACCATTATTGAAAAATATTTCCAAAGATCAAATTGACGATTTTTTATCAGATCATCTTAGTAAAAGAGAAGTGTTTTATCAACAAGCAGATTTTACTGTAAAAGGAGAGAATGTGGATGTTGAGGGAATGGTGAAACTAATTTGTAGCCAAGAGATTGAATGATTGAATGAATGATTGATTGATTGATTGTGCATTTAATCATTTAAACATTTAATCATTCATGCATTTTTTTATTCTCAGCAGTACCACATTTTC
This sequence comes from Bacteroidales bacterium, assembly GCA_030630005.1. Classification (GTDB taxonomy): domain Bacteria; phylum Bacteroidota; class Bacteroidia; order Bacteroidales; family JAIORY01; genus JAIORY01. Next base: position 2,611 of record DAOVNY010000049.1, read on the forward strand.
CACATGATGAGTATGAGGGAACATGTCAACCGGCTGAACTTTTTCAATATCATATTTTTCAACCATTAAACTTAAATCTCTCGCTTGTGTTGCCGGATTACAACTTATATAAACGATTTTCTCGGGAGCAGTATTTAGAATTTGCTTTATAACTTTATCATGCATTCCGGCTCTTGGCGGATCGGTGATTATTACATCCGGTTGACCGTTTTCTGCAACAAAATCATCAGTAAAAATTTTAAGCATATCTCCTGCAAAGAAATCTGTATTTTCAATTTTGTTGAGCTTAGAATTTTCAAATGCATCTTCAATTGCCGAAGGAATATATTCAATTCCAATAACTTTTTTGGCTGAGTCGGCAATAAAGTTTGCAATTGTTCCTGTTCCGGTGTAAAGGTCATAAACTGTCTCTTTTCCTGAAAGATCAGCCATTTCTTTTGCAATTTTATAAAGATTATATGCCTGTTCGGAGTTAGTCTGGTAAAATGAATTAGCTCCGATCTTGAATTTTAATTTTGTTCCCGTTTTTTCATCCCGAAGCATTTCTTCAATAATAAAATCATTCCCTTTAAATAATTTTGCTTCAAGATCAGAAACCGAATCATTCATTTTATCATTGATAATATACATCAGAGATGTTATTTCCGGAAATTTGTCTGAAACAAAATTCAATAAATCGTTGATAATTTCTTTTTCATCTGTACGAAAAACCACCACCACCATAAGATCACTGGTGCTTGAAATACGAATGATCAGGTTTCGTAAAAGACCAAGATGTTTTCTGGCATCATAAAATTCAAGACCTTTTTCTATTGCGTAATTTCTAATTGACAGACGTATTTTATTTGATGGAGATCTTTGAAGATAGCAGTTTTCAATGTCGATAATTCTGTCGAACATTTTCGGAAGATGAAATCCGAGACCATCCATATTTCTATCCGCAAAATCTATATCTTTTGAATAATCGGTAAGCCATTTTTTATTCGAGAAAGTAAATTCCAGTTTATTGCGATATAAATAAATGTCCTGCGCTCCTTTAATAGGAAGTATCTCAGGAAAATCAAGTTTGCCAATCCTTTGCAGATTATCTTTAACTTGTTTTTGTTTGTAGAAAAGTTGGTTTTCGTATGACATATTTTGCCATTTGCAACCGCCACATAAACCAAAATATTCACATTTGGGTTCGGTACGTTTGTCGGAATACTTATGAAATTTAATAGCTTTTCCTTCAAAAAATGATTTCTTCTTTCTTGTGGTTTTGATATCCACAACATCACCCGGTACAACAAAAGGTACGAATATTACTTTATTGTCAACTTTTGCTACAGCCTTGCCTTCAGAGCCGGCATCAAGTATTTCTACTTCTTTAAAAATGTATTGCTTTCTTCTTTCTGCCATTAGTTTTTTTTTGAGTTTGCAAAGATAGGATAAAGTTTGGTAGATAATTGTATTGTTTTTTGATTATAATTGATTGTAGTAATTGGTTGTAATTTATTGTAATTAATTGTAATTTATTGTAGATGATAAAAGCAAAATACCAATTAGCTGCACTAAAGTAACTCATTTCCCCTTTTTTTGGTAAGGTGGTTGGGAAGGTTGGTGTTTAATATCAAAGAAAATTCTATTTTTGTGAAAGTAATTTTTGATAATACATTTTCTTAATTGACAATAAAATTTAATCTCAATGAAAATTATAGTTTTAGGAGCAGGATTAGTTGGAAAGCCGATGGCACTTGACCTTAGTTACGAAAAAGACTTTGAAATTACAGTTGCCGATATTTCCGAAGAAAATTTATCTTCCTTCAAAGGTAAAAATATCAGAACTATCCGCCAGGATCTTTCCGACCCCGAAAATGTTAAAATTCTTGTTAAAGATTTTGATATTGTTTTAAGTGCCGTGCCCGGATTTATGGGGTTTCAAACACTTAAAGCAGTTATCGAAGCTGGAAAGAATGTTATCGACATTGCGTTTTTTTCCGAAGATCTTTTTTTACTGAACGATATGGCAATTAAAAATAATGTAACTGCAATTTCTGATATTGGAGTAGCTCCGGGAATGAGCAATATCCTGATTGGATATGTTAACCATATTCTTGATAAAACCACATCTGTAAAAATATTTGTTGGCGGTTTGCCGAAGATCAGAAAATTGCCTTTTGAATATAAAGCCGGATTTTCACCGATTGATGTAATTGAAGAATATACGCGTCCTGCAAGATATATCAAAGATGGAAAAGAAATTATTAAACCTGCTCTTAGCGAACCTGAATTAATGAATTTCCCGAATATCGGAACTCTGGAAGCCTTTAACAGCGATGGATTACGTAGTCTTGCAAAAACAATTGACTGTCCTGATATGATTGAAAAAACTCTCCGTTATCCCGGACATATCGAGAAAATGGCAGTTTTGAGAGAAACCGGATTTTTTGATAAAGAAGAAGTGGAGGTAAACGGGAAAATGATACGACCAATTGATCTTACTTCAAAACTATTATTTCCGAAGTGGAAGCTTGAAGAAGGCGAAGTTGATATTACTGTGATGCAGGTGATAATTGAAGGAGAAAAAGACGAAAAAAAACTCCGGTATGTTTATGGTCTTTATGACGAATACGATCCGTCAACAAAAGTTCATTCCATGGCACGAACAACAGGATACACCGCCACCGCAGCCTTACGAATGGTTGCAAGAGGATTTTACAGCAAAAAGGGAGTTTCCGCCCCGGAATTCATTGGAAAAAATCCTTCAAATGTTGAGTTTATTTTAAATGAACTTAAAAGCAGGGGAGTAGTTTATAAAGAAACTAAGTTTGAAATTTAATCTCTAAATATCAATACTTCGACATTCGACATTCGTTAATCGATATTCGTTATTCCTTTTTTTTTGAATATTAATACTTTGACAAACTCAGTAAATATTTTGAATTATTTTATTTTGCAGATAAATTAATTTTCTATCTTTGCAAACTCAAAAATTATGGCGAGGTAGCTCAGTTGGTTAGAGCGTCGGATTCATAACCCGGAGGTCCCGAGTTCAATTCTCGGTCTCGCTACAAATAAACCCCTTTAGACGAATTGTTTTAGAGGGGTTTTTGTTTTTAGAGGTAGTATTATAAAAAAAGCCAACCTTCTCAGGTTGGCTATAATTTCTATAAAAAGAAAGATCCCTTATTTATCTCCGAATAAAACCGGAATTTTTCTTTGTCTTTTTTTTCAAAAAAGAAAACTTTACCATTTCTTTGAAATACCTGATAATCTACATTGTTTACTTCTCTCTCAACTAATCCACTATCTTTTATTTCTTTAAGGGTATAATATTTATCAATTTCCATTGGCTTAATTTTTGAAATTTATACGCAAATAAAATTAAAATGTTTGGGTAAATGCAAATAAAAAGCCCGTAAATTACTCACGGACTTTTTAAAACCAAAAAACCAAAGAAGAAATTATAGAAATAAATATATTGTTCCCGAATTACCGTTTCTTTCCCAATCAAGTTTAAATTTTGTAGGACATTCATCACCGGTCACGGGTTGGTTATTGTCATCATAACCAAAAGTGATAGTCGCACTTTTATAATTATCTCCCGGGATTTGGTGAACTTTTATTCCTGAAACAGGATGCCAATCACATACTTGTTTGAATTCAACTGCCTGGATTATTTGTGTGTAAAAATCTTCATCATTTCTGTTTGTACCCCAAACAACAAGGTTTTCATATCCGTTAGCGGAACCAAAGCCGCTTACAGTTACAATAAATTCACCGGGTGTTCCGGTAAAAAGTTTCTGACGGGCGAAATACCATATTCTGCTTGTGCCATTTCCAAACACAGCACTCATCGATCCTGTAGCTTGGTGAACAACATAATCTATTCCATTTCCTAACTGCCAGATTACTCCTCCGCTTTCATTTTCAAGAGTTCGTGTGCCGTTAAGTGTAACTGTTCTCGGTGTTCCAACCTTAGTAATTGTAAAATCAATAATTTTTACATTTACTGTTGCACCGGCTTCATGCCAATTCACACCTACAGGTTTTCTGATTTCAATATTTCCGGTTCTGATTCTGGTTCCGGCACAATTTAAACCATCGTAAGTAATAAAAAATGTGAGAGTGTCATTGATTACTCTTACCGAATCAAGTGTTGCATTACAAGGTGGTATCCACCAGTTGGTTGATTTAAAATTACCTTCTGATAAAAAAGAACATACATCATTCATGATGCCATCCGAGGATTGAACTATTAGATTCTCATCCTGCGACAGAGTTTCCATTGACGAAGTATCAGGTATTTCTTCAACGGGATTTTTTTTGCATCCGACAATTGCCAAACTAATTACTAAAAGTAATACTGCACTAAATTTTAATGTTTTCATGATAAATAAATTTTAATTAATAATATTTGAATTGTTTTTATTCGCTTTTCATTAATAGTACACATGAATATTGGTTTACCCTTATGGAATGATTAACGATTTTTTGAATTATATTTCTTAAACATCTAAAATCATTATTCGTTAATCGAAATTCGAAATTCAGTTTATCTTTTTTTGAATATCGAACGCCGATTAACGATTTTAGAATTCAGATTTTTAGCTATTTCGCAAGGGGTTATTGCACAATAATCGTATCCACAGTTACACCGCAAGCACCAAAAAATCCGGCAGCACCATCACTTAAATTTGTAGGTACATTAGCTGAAGTAGAACCGAAAAGACCTCCGTTCCAGTTGGTTTCCAATAATACTTCTCTGATAAATTCAGCGTGAACTGGAGTTAAGGAATATCTTTTTTCAATAATTGTTGTGCCTTGGGGGAAAACAAGATTTTCTAATTGAGGGGCAAATATTTCACTTACATCCAAACTTGGTAATGTGTAATATAATAATCTGGCTTTTGACAACTCAGGGTCTTGAGTGTTGTAAGGAGGAACATCCGACCAATCAAGTAGTATTTCGTACATTGCCGGTCTGCTTGGATGAAAAGCAGGAGCTACCCAATTAATACGATATTTATTTGTTGAATTTATTTGGGAATATTGTAACGGAAAAAAATTCAATCCCGTGTGCATAAATGAATTTGCAGTATAATTAATGCCTTCGTAAATAATACGTAAAAAATATGGCTGCTCTATAATTCCTTTTACAGGAACGGTAGTTTGATAAATGCCTGAATTGGCTACTTCTTCATTAAACTCAATAACTGAATCTCCAATCATTACCAAAACAACAGCATCACTAACAGGAACAGGTTCTTCATTAGGATCGCTCATTATTCCGGTAAGTTTAATAGTTTGTTTTTTTAGTTCATTGGTGATAATACCATCTACATATATTAGCTCATTATCTTCATTTTGAAGATGCCATTCAATCTGTTTTTCACAACTAAGTGAAATAATAATAATTAATATGAATAAAAAATACTTTTTCATCAAAAACTAAAATTATAATTTATTGAAGGTATAAAACCCGAAACAGATAAACTACTCGGCACAAGCTCATACGGTTTTGCAAAATTAAATGGGACTACAAATTTCTCATTACTATTCATCATTTTATTAAAGTTTATTGCAAATGGATTTTCATTCCCAAGAGCGTTGTACAAAGTTAAAAGCAAGCTATGCTGAAATCTTTTTCCGGGTTTACTGAATTTAAAGTTTGCCGAAAGGTCTAAACGATGATAATCCGGTAAACGGTCATTATTTTTCTCACCATAAACAGGAACTATGTAACCATTATTTTCGAAAAAGCCTGTTGGAGTGGAAATAGCTCCCCCTGAAATATAGAACCAATTTGCAGAAAATGCCCATCGTTTACCGGCTTTATATGAAAGACTTATGCTTAGATCATGCGGTCTGTCGTAAAACGAAGGAAATATTTTATCATCATTAATATCATTTATTTTTTTAAAAGTTCTTGAATATGTATATCCTATCCATCCTGTCAAATTACCTTTGGTTTTACGAAACAAAAATTCGATACCATAAGCCCATGCTTCACCAAATCTGAGTTCGCCTTCGATAAGGGGATTATACAACATATTTGGATGATCGGCATAATCAATCTGATTGTAGAATTTTTTATAAAATGATTCAACAGAGAAAAAGCCGTCATTTTTAAAAACCTGATGAAAGAATCCTAATGCAAACTGATCCAGTTTTTGGGGTTCAATATTAGGACCGCTTGGAACCCAGACTTCAAGTGATGTAAAAGGACTGGTTGAATTTGTGAGAATTTGCATAAATTGTACACATCTGTTGTAACTTGTTTTAAATGCCGTTCTTTTATTTATTTGATATTTTACATTTATCCTCGGCTCAGGCAATATGAATGAAGAGTAAATAACATTTTTCTCAATTTCTTCTTTTCCGTTTACATTATAATGCGAATCGAAACTGTAAACCGTTGTTGGTCCAATATTCTGTCTGACAGGAAGACGAAGCCCGTACCTGACCGAAAATTTTTTGCTTAACTCTTGCTTATTACTCAGGTAAAAAGTATATTCATTGGAATAATATCGAGGAATTACCGGAGCATTTTGTTGTATTTCATCATCTGAAAAATGAATGTTTCCGGGATTGTAATAATGATTACTTATTTCAATACCCGCTCTGATAGTGTTTTTGGGATTTAGATAATAAGTAAAATCTGATTTTAATGTGTAATTTCTGATGGATGAATTCCAGTAATTATTTTCCTCTCGGGAGATATGCAAAAAATAGTTATACCGGCTAAAATTTAATGTTGTATTCGAAAATAATTTATTATTGAAAATATGATTCCACCTTAGTGTTCCAACAGTGTTATCCCAACTGATACCATAAGTATTTATCGCGGATTTTGTAAATCTGCTGTAGTCATCATTTCCTTTATACAAAGTAAAATACAAGCGGTTATTATTATTGAATTTGAAATTGAGTTTTGTATGAAAATCATAAAATTTAAAATCAAAAGTATGATCAGTGCCGGTATAATTATTTAACCAATCAAGATTTGATCTTCTGCCTGAAATAAAAAAAGAACTTTTATCTTTAGCTATTGGTCCTTCAACCGAAAGATTAGTTGTAAATAGCCCGAGACTTCCGGCAAAACCCAGTCGTTTCATATTTCCGTCTTTTGATCTGATATCAATAACCGAGGATAATCTTCCTCCATACCTTGCCGGGAAATCTCCTTTGTATATTTTCACATCTTTTATAGAATTTGGCGCAAGGGCAGTAAAAAAACCAAATAAATGTGTCGGGTTATAAATTATTGCTTCGTCAATTAAAACCAGATTTTGATCGCTGTTTCCACCACGAACATAAAAAAGTGTTGACCCATCACCATAACTGCTTATTCCGGGAATGGTATTTAATGATTTAATAATGTCCACATCGCCAACAAAACCAGGCAATTGTGATAAAACCTGCGGACTGAATTTCATTTCACTAAGTTGATTATTTCCAATATAAGTGTCGTCATCAGATGCAATTATTTCAACCTCATTAATATCAAAATCAATCTCGTTAAGATCGAGTGAAAACTCAATATCTTTATTCAATTCAATTTTTTTATGAATATTTTGATATCCGATAAATGAATAATTAAAAATGTATTCGCCTTCGGGCAATGTTATCGAATAAAAACCATAAGTGTTTGTAACAGTGCCATATTCAGCCCCATCAGTAAATATATTTACACCAATTATTGTTTCTCCATTTTTTTTGTCTCTGATGTATCCGCTTAATACAAATTTCCGGTTTTTATTATTCTTTAGTTTCTTCCTTGCCTTTTTTAATACAATATGATTTTCAACAACGAGATATTCAATATTATTTTCCGGTAAAATGTCATCAAGAATTTGCTTTATCGTTTGGTTTTCGGCTGCAATATTTATTTTTTTATTGAGATTATTTAATTTCGAACTATATGAAAACCGGGCATTACCAAGCTTTTCAATTTTAAGAATAACTTTTTCCAGCGATTTATTTTTCATACTGATAGTTATTCTGTTTTCAAGGTTTTGTGAAAAAGAAAAAAGGCTTGTCAGAATAAAGACAGCCAACAGAAGAAAACTATGTGATATTTTTAGTTTATTCAATATTAATTATTTATTTAGCTTCTAAAGTTACGTTCAAATAATTTAAGATTTTAGAATTCAGATTTAAAATTTAAATCATAAATCTTAAATCATAAATCTAAAATTCTATCAACATAATTGACATTATTGATAAACACTATTTACATTCCTCTCCTGAAATTACAATAACTGTTTCATAAAAATCAATTTCCAAATCAAGTGTTGCTTCCAAAACTTTTAAAACAGATTCTAAAGATTGTCCTTTAAACGAAGTATTTATTCGATAATTTTCAATCTTCTCATTTGTAATTTTTATATTTGAATTGTAAACTTTATTAAGTAATTCAACAACTTCTTTTAGTGAATGATCACGGAAAATAAATTCTTTGGTTTTCCAAGCCAGATAATTCTCATCGGCATTTACAGATTTAATGATTTTATGATTTACAACTGCAATTTCTACTTTTTCATCAGGCAACATAATAATACGGGAATCAGGATTATCGGCATAATAAACTGCAACTTTTCCATTATTTAGAATTACCTCCATTTTATTTTCACCTGAATTTGTATTTACATAAAACGATGTTCCAAGAACCTCAATTCGTACATTATTTGCCAAAATAATAAAAGCTTTTGTTTTGTCGTGAGATACATCAAAATATGCTTCACCTTTGAGTTTTATTTCACGTGTTTTGCCTTTGAAATTTTTAGTAAACTCAATACTCGAACCTGAATTTAATGTAACAAGAGTTCCGTCAGGAAGTTTATTTTCAAGTATTTCTGTTTGGGCTACAATTTGTTGAAGTTTATCTTTAGTAAAATATAAATTAAGAAAATATGCAGAAGCGATAAGAAGAATAATAACAGCTGCAATTCCTGCGAATCTTTTATAGAAATGAGATTTTTCTTTTTCGTACATTTGGATGATTTTTGCTTTTGCATTTTCTCCAAGTCCGATTTTCGAGCTTAACTCATCCCATTCATTATCAATATTTATTTGTGATTCAATTTTTGACTTTTCAACGTTTTGCCATGTCTTTCGATATTCTTCAAAGGTATTTTTGTTTTCCGGAGCTGCTTGCACCCAATTAATAAGCACAGCTATTTCATTCACTTCCGTTTCACCGGCGAAGTACCTTGTAATAAGGTCAAGATAATATGTTGAGTCATTTTTCATTTCTTACCTCCGATAATAATACACATAAAATTACATTTACCCTGATGTTGTAATTAGTGCCTAAAGTTTTGAGTGCCTAAAATGCCTAAAGTTACTTTTCTTTCCAGTTGATGTGAAAATAACAAACCTTTTATACCCTTTAGTTTACATTAAGTACTAATTAATTACAATTTATCATTCAATAAATATTTCTAATAAAGCAATTATAAAAACCAAATAATCTTTCAATTTTTCTCTTAAATGTTTCAATGCTTTCGATATTTGTGTTTCAACTGTCTTAATCGAAATGTTAAACTTAACAGCAATTTCTTTATATTTTAAATTTTCAAAACGGTTTAATACAAAAATTTCCTTACACTTTTCCGGTAATTTATCTATTGCATTGTTTATTCTATTGCTCAATTCCTTTTCAATTAGTTTGTCGCTTTGTTCAAAGTTCACCTCCTGAAAAAGTACATCACTCAAGATTATATCCGTATTAAATTTTTTAGTATCTCTCAGATAATTCAGGCATTTATTACGGATACTTGTTGTGAGATAGGATTTTACTGATTTTGAGATGTCAATACTTTGCCGTTTTTCCCAAAGATTAATAAACGAATCCTGAACGATTTCTTTTGCCATATCAAAATCTTTGACATAGTTTTGAGCAAAAAAGCAAAGTCCGTTAAAATGCTTTCTGAAAAGCTTCTCGAAACTTGTCTCATCAAGTTTATTATCTTTATTTTGATTGTCTTTGTTCAGAGTATTATTATTTTTATCAGTTGCAAATATAGCTTAAGTCTGAATTAATTTAGACTCTTTAGCTTAAATTTATCCTAAATGATTTGTTAAAAAGTCATATTTTCAAATAAAAATAATAATAACTCCCAAATTTTTCAGAACTTAGCGGACTAAAATTCTGCAAACTATTTATAAATTTAAAATATGTAAAAATGAAAAAATTAACATTAAAATTAACAAGCATTGCTCTTATGCTGTTCCTTATGCAGGCGTGTACAACACCTCAAACAGAGGATCAAGGAGAATATATCGGAAAAAAAGACATCACATTAACTTCTGACCGAATGACTCCTGAAGTTTTATGGAGTTTTGGTAGAGTAGGCAGTATGAGTGTATCACCTGACAATCAAACTATCCTTTACAGAATTGCTTATTACGACATTCCTCAAAACAAAGGAAATGCTGATTTATATACTATTTCTGTTGACGGATCAAATCTTAAACAAATAACTAAAACAAATAAAGGTGAGTATTCTTCAGGATGGAGACCGGACGGAAAAAAAATCAGTTTTATGTATGGATGTCAACTTTGGGAAATGAATCCTGACGGAAGTGATCGCAATCAAATTACCTTTGTAGATGGTGGAATTACCG
>DAOVNY010000113.1 GCA_030630005.1 Bacteroidales bacterium
CAATCAATCTGCTGTTAAGTTTTATGGTTTCGTTTCCACCAACTCTTGTTAGTTCATTTTCTTGTAAAACCCTAAGTAACTTCGTTTGCATATTTATGTCCATATCGGCAATTTCGTCAAGAAAAATGGTGCCTTTATGTGCTAATTCAAATTTCCCGATTTTTCTGGCAATAGCCCCGGTAAATGATCCTTTTTCGTGACCGAATAATTCACTTTCTATAAGTTCTTTTGGAATTGCCGAAACATTAATTGCAACAAATTTGAATTTGTTTCTGGGTGAATTATAGTGAATTGCTTTAGCAACAAGTTCTTTTCCCGTTCCGGTATCACCTGTTATGGATACTGAAATATTTGATTTTGTAGCTTTTTCTATCAGAGTAAATATTTTTTTTATAGCATTGCTATTTCCTTTGATAACTTTAGAAAATTCGTACTTCTTTCCAATTTCCTGTTTCAGAAAATCTATCTCACTTTTCAAAGCAAGATTTTCCTTGATTTTATTTACGATATTCCATAAACGGTCCTTGGTTTCGTCATCTTTTACAAAATAATCATAAGCCCCCTCACGTAATAATTGAACCGCTGTTGAAACATCTTCCTGCCCGGAAACTATAACAATCGGCAAATTAGAATTATGTTCTTTAATTTTTTTAACAACATCGTGACCGGATATATCCGGAAGCCCGAAGTCAAGAGATATTAAATCCGGATTTTTGTAAAGATTTTTAAGGCATTCGTTACCGGTAGTATATAAGAAGACCTCATTATCAGGGTTTAAAGACAAATGATGTTTAAGCATTTCGCCGTATAGTTCATCATCTTCAACAATAAATACTTTGATAGGTGTCATAATAAATTGAGTTTAAAGCACCAAAAATAATATAAAATTATTAATTTCCCAAATTGAGAATGTTTTTTTTGGATTTTACTAAATGGAATCTTTCCAAAAACAGGAATATCCATTACAAAAAAAAATCTGTAAATCTGTGGCAAATTTGATTACACACTATATTTAATATAGAACCAATTTTTTTCATAATTTTGTGTAAATTTATTATGAACTTGAAAGTAAAGGATGTATAAATTATTTATAAAACTTTTTAAAATTGCCGGAAAATCAATTATAGCAATTATTATTCTGCTTTTTGCTGTTTTACTTTCCGAATATCTTTTTGCTCCATATTATGTGTTTCCAGAAATTAAAACTTTTAAAGGCGAAAAACTTTACAATCCTTATAAAGGAATGGATGCAAAAAATTGGAAAAAAGGGAATTTTCAGGTTCAGTCAAGGATGTTGTTTGGTATTACTAACGGTCGGAAAAATTCAAATAAGGTGATAAACAGCACTTATAATTTTCTTGATTATGATATTATTGCTATTTCCGATTATATGAAAATCAATAAATACAAGAAAAACAGTCCGGCTTATATTCCTGTTTATGAACATGGTTACGGCATACGAAAAAATCATCAGGTTTGTATCGGGGCAAAAAAAGTTAACTGGAGAGACTATTCTTTTACTCAAAGTATTCATCACAAACAACATATTATTAATTTGTTAAGAGATGAAAATGAGCTTATTTTTATTGCTCATCCCAAATTAAGACACGGATATTCTCCCGATGATTTCAAATATCTTACAAATTACGATGGTATCGAAGTGCTGAATAATTACCGCATTTCCATTGAACATTGGGATGCTGCTCTTTCGTCAGATCATTTTGCAACAATAATCGGGAATGATGATGCACACGACATTACTAATCCCGATGAGGTAGGTCAGTTTTGTACTTTTATCAATACAAACAGTTTGGCAAAAGATAGTGTAATTGATGCACTGAAACAAGGAAATGCTTTTGCAGTTGATATTTACCGTCCTGTGGGCGAAAGTTTTGAACGCAAAAAAGAAAAACTTAAATACCTTGCGTTGCTTCAAAAATTTGAAATCAATAATGATACTTTATTTGTTGAAGTAGATAAAATTGCAAAAGAATTTATTTTTATTGGTCAGGATGGAAAACCCAAAAAATCTGTAAAAAAGACAAAAAAAGCATTTTATAAAATCCAGCCGGAAGACACATATATCCGCACAGAAATTAAATTTAAAAACAGAAATACGATTTACCTGAATCCGGTTTTCAGGTATAGCGAGAGCAAACCGGTCATTTCGCGGAAAGCAGAAATTGACACCCACAGAACATTGATGTTTCGAATAATTACTTTGGCAAGTGTTATTTTTGTGATAATCAATCTTGTTTTTATTTTCAGAAGAATTAAACCTAAACGAAAAAAATAATGCCCGGGAAAAGAAAAAATATTAAAATTTTATTCTGGCTAATTTTTATTTCAACTGTTGTCAGAGGTTTGATTTCGGCTTTTACCGAGCTTGGAAACGATGAAGTTTATTATATCAATTTCGCACTGTATCCCGATTGGAGCTATTTTGATCATCCACCCATGGTAGGCTTTATTATTCAGCTTTTTTCACTTGATCTTCTTTTTCAGGATGAATTTTTTATCAGGCTTGGCTCTATTGTTTTCGGCTCAATAAATACTTATTTGATTTTCCTTATCGGGAAAAAAATAAAAAATGAGGCAACAGGATTATACGCCGCTTTTCTTTTTACAGCCTCGATTTACTGTTTTATTATTGCCGGAACATTTATTTTGCCTGATACACCTCAACTTTTATTCTGGCTTTTAAGTTTATATTTTTTGTTGAAATCATTGCCTTCAAAACAATATTCCAAAACCGAAAAACTAAATTTTATCCTTGCCGGAATCACAATTGGTTTTGCAATGCTCTCGAAATATACTTCTGTTTTCTTATGGTTTGGTGTGGGTTTATACGTTTTGTTTTATAATATTAATTGGCTGAAAAAGAAAGAACTTTACATCTCGGCATTTCTGTCATTTTTAATTTTCCTTCCGGTGATGATCTGGAATTATAATAATGATTTTATAAGTTTTACTTTTCAGGGCGAAAGGGTGGATGTTAGTGGCTCATTAATAAGAATGGATTATTTTTTCACCGAACTTGGCGGACAGATATTTTATAATAATCCCGTCAATTTTGTAATAATTTTGATGGCGATAATCGCATTATTAAAAGGTAAAAAATATATAAATAAAGACCACGAAAAAATATTGCTTTTTACAAGTCTGCCTTTGATCATTATTTTTCTGATATTTTCTTTATTTCGCAGTACTTTGCCACATTGGACTTCTCCCGGATATCTCGGATTGATCTTGCTTGCAGCAGCATATCTCGAAAATAAATTTTCATTAAAGAAAAAATTAATTCCAAGCATTATCAAAGTTTCAATAGCTTTTCTTGGAATAATTGTGATTCTTGGTTTTCTGCAGATTAATTATGGACTATTTTACCAATCTTACGAAAGTGATACAACAAAATTAGGTAAAAGCGATATTTCTCTTGATTTGTACGGTTGGGAACAATTAGGTGATAAATTCAAGGATATTTATATAAATGATCTTATCGAAAACCGCATAAAAAAAGATGCTGTTATTGTTTCGCATCGCTGGTTTCCTGCAGCTAATCTCGATTATTATGTTGCTCGCCCTCTTAAAATAAAATTACTAACTATTGGCAAACTCGAAAGAATTCACAGATATGCATGGATAAATAATTACAGAGGTGGATTTAAAAAAGGAATGGATGCGTATTTCCTGACTTCCAGCCCCGACTTTAAAGACCCACATAAACTTTACAAAAATTATTTTCAAGAAATTGAAACACCCGACACTATTCAGATTACAAGAAATGGCAAAACCGTGAAAAATGTTTTTGTTTATAAAATGAAGGATTTGAAAAAATTACCGGAGGAAATAATTCAAGAGTAAAATTTAAGATAAAAATGAAACCGCTACGCGGTTTTTATATTTCTAATTTCTATTATTTTCTACAATAATATTTGTCCTACGGACAAAATTCAACTCAAACTATTTTCATTTTTGCAAAATTCATGTAAATCAAATTTAACAAAATGTAAAATAAACTTGACATTTGGTTAATTTTGTTTTACATTTGCCTCGAACTTTAAATTTTAATAATTATGAAAACAAATTATTTGCTTCCAAATCGTTTTAAACTAATCGGGTGGATTATTCTTATTCCAACTTTAGTTCTTAGTATTCTATTTTTCTTATTTTTTGAGTTTGAACCCGATTTTCTTAACATAAAAGTCTTTGCATTTTTTGCTGAGGAATCAATTGATTTTTTTTCAACAAGTAAGGAATATTTTACTTTTGTAAAAACAAATGCACTTGATGAAATTTTAGCTTTGAGTTTAATAATAAGTGCTTTGTTTGTTGCTTTTTCAAAAGAAAAAGATGAGGATGAATTTATCTCCAAAATCAGACTTGAATCTCTTGTTTGGGCTACATACATAAATTATGCAATATTATTTTTTTCAATAATATTTATTTTTGGTTTCCCTTTTTTTTGGGTCATGGTTTGCAATATGTTTACCATACTGATTTTCTTTATTATCAGGTTTAACTGGCTTATTTACAAATCAAAAAAAACTGTGAAAAATGAAGAATAATATAAAAGTAGAGCGGGCAATAAAAAACATAACTCAGCAGCAACTGGCAAAATCTGTAAAAGTTAGCCGGCAAACAATTAATGCCATAGAAAGCGGCAAATATGTTTCATCAACAGTATTATCTTTAAAAATCGCGGATTACTTTGGGAAGACTGTAAATGAAGTTTTTCAGTTGGAGGATTTAGATTGGAAATAAAAAAACCACCAGACAAAAATACTGTCCGGTGGTTTTATAATTTATATAAATCTGATTTAAATCATTTTCATAGGATCAACCCACTCATCGAATTGCTCGTTAGTAAGAAATCCCAGTTCAATTGCGGCTTCTCTTAAAGTTGTTCCTTCGGTATGAGCTTTTTTAGCAATCTTTGCTGATTTTTCGTAACCGATATAAGGATTTAAAGCAGTAACCAACATCAATGAATTTTCTAAATTTTGCTTGATATTAGCTTCATTCGCTTCAATTCCGACTACACAATTATTAGTAAACGAAACGCAAGCATCGCCAATTAATCTTGCTGACATCAGTAAATTAAAAATCATAACCGGCTTAAAAACATTTAGCTGAAAATGACTATGAGTGCCTCCCATTGCAATAGCTGCATCATTTCCAATCACCTGGCAGCAAACCATTGTAATTGCTTCGGTTTGAGTCGGGTTAACTTTTCCGGGCATAATTGATGATCCGGGTTCATTAGCAGGAAGATTAATTTCTCCGATACCACATCTTGGTCCTGAACCCAGCAAACGAATATTATTTCCAATACTCATAAGACTTACAGCGAGAGTTTTCAATGCTCCTGAAGATTCAACCATAGCATCGTGGGCAGAAAGAGATTCAAATTTATTTTCGGCAGTATAAAATGGAAATCCGGTAAGTTCAGCAATTTTTTTTGCAACTAATTCTGAATATCCTTTGGGAGTATTTATTCCTGTACCAACAGCAGTTCCGCCAAGGGCAAGCTCTTTTAAATGTTCAAGTGTGCATTTTAAAGCTTTAATACCATGATCTAATTGCGAAACATATCCCGAAAATTCCTGTCCTAAAGTTAGTGGAGTAGCATCCATAAGATGTGTTCTTCCAATTTTTACTACATCTTTAAATTCTACTGCTTTTTTTGCCAGAGCGTCTCTGAGTAACTCAACTCCCGGAATGGTAGTTTCAATAATCATTTTGTAGGCAGCTATACTCATTGCAGTCGGGAAAGTATCGTTTGATGATTGTGATTTATTTACATCATCATTAGGGTGAATGAATTTTTCTCCTTCACCAAGTTTACCTCCTTTAATTACATGAGCACGGTTAGCAATTACCTCATTGCTATTCATGTTTGATTGTGTTCCCGAGCCTGTTTGCCAGATAACGAGAGGGAAATTATCATCTAATTTTCCTTCAAGTATTTCATCACAAACCTGAGCTATTAAATCAGATTTTTCTTTAGGTAAAACTCCTAATTCGGTATTAGTCAAAGCGGCAGCTTTTTTCAAATAAGCAAATGCTCTGATGATTTCAACCGGCATTGATCCTTCTTCGCCAATTTTAAAATTTTCTTTTGATCGTTGTGTTTGTGCTCCCCAGTATTTTTCTGCCGGAACTTTAACATCACCCATTGTGTCTTTTTCAATTCTGTATTTCATTTTTCATTTTTTATTTGATTAGTTTTAGTTTTTTTAATTATCTCTTTTAAATTTTTTAATTATTCCTGTTGTCAGAGATTTAATTTTTTCAATCTTTTCGGAATAATTATCAACATCATCCTGATTAATATATTTAAGTTCAAGAGAGATCAACAGCAAAGTGTCTAACTCAGCAAGACAATCAAGAGCATCATGTAAGTTATTCAAAAATGATGTTTCGGAATGATGTAAAAGTCCTTTTGAAATACTTGTCGGAATAGAAATTGCATTATCTTTCATTCGTTTGACAATTCCGCTTTTTTCTTCTTCAGGAAAAGTATCGGTTAAAAGATATATATCCTTTACAAAATCCAGGCTTTCTTGCCAGACAGTTAGATTTGTATATGCTTTTTGATTTTTCATATTTTTGATTATTTAATTTTTATTGCCTCCAAATTCCATCAAAAATGCTTTGATGAATTTATTTAGGTCACCATCCATAACTGCTTGCACATTTGATGTTTCAACACCTGTTCGCAGGTCTTTAACCATTTTATACGGATGCATAACATAAGAGCGGATCTGTGAACCCCATTCAATTTTCTTTTTACTTCCTTCAATTTCTGCCTGTGCTTCTTTTTGTTTTCTAAGTTCGATCTCATACAATTGAGATTTCAACATTCTTATCGCTTTTTCACGATTTTGTTTTTGCGATCTTGTCTCCTGACATTCAACGGTAATTCCTGTAGGTGCATGTTTTAATCTTACGGCAGTTTCAAGTTTATTAACTCCCTGTCCGCCCGGACCACTCGATCGGAAAGTATCCCAGCTAATATCAGCAGGATTTATCTCAATTGTAATGTTATCATCAATAACCGGATATGCATAAACCGATGCAAAAGAAGTATGACGCTTGTTTGCCGAATCGAAAGGTGAAAGGCGAACCAAACGATGAACACCATTTTCGCTTTTCAAATTTCCAAAAGCAAAGTCACCCTCAAATTCCAGAGAAACAGATTTTATTCCTGCCACATCACCTTCCTGAAGATCGATTTCTTTAACAGAATAATTATTTCTTTCGCCCCATCGGATATACATCCTCATAAGCATTTCAGCCCAGTCCTGACTTTCGGTGCCTCCTGCTCCGGGATTAATTTGTAGTATAGCTCCAAATTTATCTTCTTCTTCGCCAAGCATATTAAGAAATTCAAGGTCTTCAATAAGTTTAATGGTAATTTCAAACTGATTGTCAAGTTCTTTTTCAGTAGCTTCTTTTTCTTGAAAAAAATCAAAAATTACATTCAGGTCATCAAAACTATTTCCGGCAGTATCATAAGAATTTACCCAACGTTTTTCTCCTTTTATTGATTTCAGGATTTGTTCGGCTTTTTTTGAATCATTCCAAAAATCAGGTGATTGTGTTATTTTTTCTTGTTCCGCAATTTCTTCTCTTCTCTTGTCAATGTCAAAGAAACCTCCTCAAGGCATCAAGCCTTTTCTCAAGATCTTTCAGTTCTTCAGTTGTATGCATAATTTGTTGAAATTCAGATTTTAAAATTCTTATGCAAATTTACGGTTTTTC
>DAOVNY010000224.1 GCA_030630005.1 Bacteroidales bacterium
TACTGAAATTGTTGAAGTTTTGGAACAAAAAATTATAGAAGGATAAAACATGAAAGACGAGATATTAAATGAAATAATAAATCCCGAAAATCTGGTTTATAAAAAAACCAAACTAATGACCGACAAAGTTTTGAGTTATTGCCCGGGATGTGGTCATGGTACTGCTCATCGTATTCTTATGGAACTTATTGATGAAATGGACTTGCAAGAAAACACAATAGGAATTGCTCCTGTCGGATGTTCGGTTCTTGCTTATGAATTTATGAATATTGATATGCAACAGGCAGCTCACGGAAGAGCTCCTGCAGTTGCAACAGGAATTAAAAGAACATGGCCCAAAAAGTTTGTTTTTACTTATCAGGGCGACGGTGACCTTGCTGCTATCGGAACTGCTGAAACTATTCACGCATGTAACCGAGGCGAAGATATTCTTATAATTTTTATTAATAATGGAATATACGGAATGACCGGTGGTCAGATGGCACCAACTACTCTTCCTGGAATGAAATCTTCAACTTCTCCTTTTGGACGTGATGTTAAAACGATGGGTAATCCATTATTGATTACTGAACTTGTTGCACAACTTCCGGGTGTTTATTCTGTTTCACGCCATGCGGTTCATGATCCTGCTCATGTCAGGAGAACTAAGAGAGCATTAAAAAAAGCTATCGAAAACCAAATGAATGGTGTTGGTGGTGTTAATTTTATCGAAATTGTATCTAACTGTAATTCAGGATGGAAAATGACCCCTGTTAAAGCTAATGAATGGATGGTTGAAAATATGTTCCCGTTTTATAAGTTGGGCGATATAAAAGTTGATGGTAAATTAATTGAAAAAGAAAAATAAAATCATTTTAAGATATGACTGAAGAAATTATTATAGCCGGATTTGGAGGACAAGGTGTTTTGTCTATGGGAAAAATTCTTTCCTATTCAGGTATTATGCAAAACCAAGAAGTAAGCTGGATGCCATCTTATGGTCCTGAAATGCGTGGCGGTACTGCAAATGTAACTGTTATACTTAGCGATGAACGTGTTAGTTCTCCTATCTTGACAGAATTTGATACTGCAATTATTCTCAATCAACAATCAATGGATAAATTTGAAAAAACTGTAAAACCGGGTGGTTATTTACTTTATGATCCAAACGGTATTACACGTCATCCGGAAAGAAAAGATATTAATATTTATAAAATTACAGGAGCAAAATTAGCTTCTGAAATGGGGAATACTAAAATATTTAATATGGTTGTTCTGGGTGCTTATCTTAAAATGAGACCTATTGTAAAACTCGAAAATGTTATCAAAGGACTTAAAAAATCAATTCCTGAAAGATACCATAATCTTCTTCCGTTAAACGAAGAAGCAATAAATAAAGGATTGGAGAATCTTGAGGAAATTCAAAAAGTATAATATATTACATCAATAAAATAGTCACTTTTTATCATCTTCATTTCCATGTGAACTAAAAAGTGCTGCAATACTTTTCTTTCTCCATTCATTCTTATATGCTCGACAGTAATCTTTAAACCACTTGTTCTCCTGCATTTTGTCAGAAATATTTTCTCCGGAACTTTTTTCAGCGTCAAAAGCAAAATCCTTTTCAGCCATTTTTTTTCCTAATTCTTTTTGCTGTAATGATATTAATGATGACGGAAA
Source organism: Bacteroidales bacterium (assembly GCA_030630005.1). GTDB lineage: Bacteria > Bacteroidota > Bacteroidia > Bacteroidales > JAIORY01 > JAIORY01. Next base: position 1,660 of record DAOVNY010000224.1, read on the forward strand.
GCTCTGATCAAAAAGTACTTTAAGAAGCTCTAAGGACGAATAATACTGTCCGGTTTTGTTATAATGATCCAAGGTATTGATTATTAACTGGGGATTATTTTGACTGAAAAGAAACTCATAAAACGAAACATGAATCAGCCCAAACTCATTGATATGGAAATCGTTATAATAAACTCCCATTTCTCTATACCTGTCAATAACACTTGTTAATCCTTTATCAAAAATATCTTCGATAATACTCTGCATCATTTTTTGATAATTGATAGCAGGAAGATATTTATTATATTCATTTTGTGCCTCAGCAATCGAAATATTGCAGTCAGATGCCTCATTTGCAATGTTTATAACTTCGGTAAAAAACACGGCTGCTTTCAGATAATTCCGATGCTCAACTGCATTTTGTCCTTTTGTTAAATTGTTTTTATAATTATTTTTCAGGCTTTTGCATTTTGATTCATCAATCAATTCATAAAGATCGTGCAAAGCATTATTGATGTCTTGTCTATTCAAAAACACATATTCTTCTTGAAGCTTGAGAGAACGTTGGTACAGTTTTTTTGCCTTATAAAATTCATCATCCATCAATAGCATCACAGCATTGTAAACTTGTTGCATTATCAACGAACTCGCTGTTCTTTCAATAAGAGAATCAATTTGAAAATTGATTGTTTGATCCTCTCTTACAAACTGTTTAGCCTCATTTAGTTTTGTCAGAGCATCGGAAAAATTTTCCTGAGAAAAAAGAGATTTACTTTCATTGATAACAGATTGACATCTTGAAAATGATTTCAAATTTTGTTTGGCAGCGGTAGTTTCTGCAAATATTTTATTTTGCTCAGGATTATCATTTATTACAATTTGTTCTTTTGGAGAAACATTTCTATTAGCTCCTGCTTTAGAACCAGTCGATTTGGAATATAAACTTTCAGAAAAACGATCATACATATTGGTACCACTAAATTGAGTGGCTTTAGAAAAATTTTCAATAGCTAATTTATAATTCCCATTATTGTTATTTTCTACACCTTCATTATAATACAATTCAGCAAGTTTAATATACGCATTTTCTACTTTTTCGGAATTGCTTATAAAATCCTTATTTACTATTTGAAACTCTTTAGAACGATTGAGGTACTCTTCAGCCATCTCTTTATTTTTGATACTTATTGCTTTATTTGCAACCTTTAAAAAAGACGAATAAATACCAAATTTAGCATTTGAAATTAAAATATTTAGTTTATCTAAATTTCCCAAATATGATACTCTCATAGTTAGTTCACGAGCATTATCAAGAATATCAATTGCTTCGTTATATCTTTTGTCAGCGAGAAAATAATTTGCAGTACGTAAATAATCGTCAAATAAATTATTTGCCAGATCATTAAGTTTTTTACGAATTATTGAGCGTGATATTAAAATATTTTCACTCTTTTTAACAACTTCCGCAAAAATACATAAATCGCTTATGGTAGGCTTTTGTAATGCAAGATTATAAAATGAGGGAGTAAAAAAATGATTTACTCTACGTGATAATTCAATATAATATAACTGCCGGCTAATGTAATAA
>DAOVNY010000080.1 GCA_030630005.1 Bacteroidales bacterium
ATTTCTTCTCTTCTCTTGTCAATGTCAAAGAAACCTCCTCAAGGCATCAAGCCTTTTCTCAAGATCTTTCAGTTCTTCAGTTGTATGCATAATTTGTTGAAATTCAGATTTTAAAATTCTTATGCAAATTTACGGTTTTTCTGATTAAAGAAAGAATTATTTCACAGAAAAAACCTTAAATATTCTGATTTAACACTTTCCATACAATTCCACGGTTATATCCTTTTGAAATGGCATAGTTAGCAAGTCTCTGCATTCTTTTTTCGGGATCAGAAACATTTAAAGTTGCATCTTTTTTTGAAATAACTTCTTTCAATGTGTTGAAATATTCTTCATCATCTATTTCGTGCAAACCAATCTGAATGTAAATATCAGGGATTTGCTTTTTATTCAATTCATTAATAATTTTATTTTTCCCCCATTTGTTGATCCTGAACTTACCGCCTGCATAAGCTTTTGCAAATCTTTCTTCGTTAAGATAGTCTTCTTTAACAAGTTCATTGATTATTTCATTAATCACATTTTCCTGAACATTCCAGTTTATAAGTTTGCTTTTTACATCAAAAAAACTTCTTTCCTGGTAGCTGCAATAGTTTTGCATTTTTGCGAGTAAAAATTCATGTCCGGGTGCCATTATATAAATTATTGGTTAATTCTCGAAAGATAATAATTCTATATCAAATATCAAAATCGAATTTGCCGGAATGTCTGACTGTTCTTCTGAACCATAACCTAATTCTGATGGAATTAATAGTTTTCCAGAACCTTCGGTTTTGAACTTTTGGATTCCTTCCTGCCATCCGGGTATCATTTGTAATAGTTGAAAAGTAATTGGATTACCATAAGTAGTTTCATCAAACACTGTACCATCTAAAAGATACCCTTTATAGTAAGCTGTTGCGATAGAATAAATATTTGGATGACCTCCAATACCTTCTTCTTCAATTACATAATATAATCCTGAAGCTGTTGAATGTGCATCAAGATTATGCTCGTCAATATATTCAAGTATCAGATCTCTGTCGATTGTTGATTGTTTTTTGCATGCTGCAAAAGTTAAAATTATTGCAAAAAGTAAAAATGTGATTTTCTTCATGTGTTAATTTATTTGTATTTATTATTTTGTTTCTACTGTAATTTTAATATCTTCCATTAAATTTGCGGTAGAACCATTTATTATAAATAATTTTTCTGTAAAATTAATAAAAAAAAGTAATTTTATGCTCTGAAAAAAATAGATACAAAAATCTATACAACTAATTTAATTAACATTTTAAATAATAAATAATATAATGAAAGAAATAGATTTATCACTTGACAATCTGGATGAAGTTTTTCCGGAAGAATTTTCACAAGAACAAATTGCAAAAGCAAAAACATTATTTTTAAAGAAATTAGCTGAGGAAGCACATAAATTTTATGGAGGGAAAATACAAACTATCCCTAAAGCTCCGGTTCCCGGTTTTAACTGGTTTAACGTTTGGTACACTCCCGGTGTTTCAAAAGTTTCTACAAATATAAGAGACGATAACGATACTTCGTTTCAACTTACAAACAGGGGAAATTTTGTTGCCGTTGTTAGTGATTCAACACGTGTTCTCGGCGATGGTGATTGCACTCCTCCGGGTGGTCTTGGTGTGATGGAAGGTAAAGCATTTCTGATGAAATATCTTGGTGGCGTTGATGCAGTTGCACTTTGTGTTGACAGCACAAATGAAAAAGGTGAAAAAGATCCGGATAAAATTATTGAATTTGTTAAAATGCTTCAGCCCAGTTTTGGGGCTATTAATCTTGAAGATATTTCTCAACCCAACTGTTATAAAGTTCTCGACACTTTGCGTGAAGAATGTGATATTCCGGTTTGGCACGATGATGCCCAGGGAACAGCTTGTGTAACTCTTGCAGGATTATTAAATGCTTTAAAAATTGCTAATAAAAAATTATCTGATGTAAAAATTGTTATGCTTGGAGCAGGTGCATCCAATACAACAATTGCAAGATTAATAATTGCCGATGGTGCCGACCCTAAGAATTTTACTATTTTCGATTCAAGAGGATCTCTAAATTCAGATAGGAAAGACTTAGAAGAAAACAAAAAATTCTACCGTAAATGGGAATTATGTGAATCAACCAATCCTGATAAAGTTGATGATATGCAAGAAGCAATGAAAAATGCAGATGTTTTAATCGCTTTATCAACACCAGGTCCCGACACAGTTAAACCCGAATGGATAAAAGTAATGGCTGACAAGTCTATTGTTTTTACTTGTGCAAATCCAATTCCCGAAATTTATCCGTATGCTGCCAAGGAAGCAGGAGCTTTTATTGTGGCAACAGGAAGAGGAGATTTCCCTAATCAGGTAAATAATTCAATAGGATTCCCCGGTATTTTAAAAGGTGCTTTAATGGTAAGAGCAAAAAAAATTACCGATAATATGGCTATTGCTGCTGCTCATTCACTTGCCGATTATGCCGAAAAACGTGGTATCAATCCTGAAAATATAGTTCCTTCTATGAGCGAAGCAAGTGTATTCCCACAAGAAGCAGCCGATGTTGCAATGCAGGCAATAAAAGATGGTGTTGCCAGAGTTAAAATGACATGGGATGAAGCTTTTAATAAAGCTAAAGAAGATATTGATTATGCAAGAGGACTGACTGACAAACTAACTAAAGACGGTTATATTAAAACTGCTCCGCAGGAAATGATACAAGAAGCATTGAATTGGGCAGTTGAGCAAGTATCATAAATAATTAATGTCGGTCTATAAAATCCAAAAGCTTTTTGGAAAGAGTGCCTAAAGTTTTTTAAAAAACATACAGAATGCTCCGATGATAGGTTGCCAACCTTTTAATGGTTGGTAACCTTTTTTTGCCTTGAAACTGAAATCCAATCATTTTCATAAAAATATATTTGTATTTTTGCTCATTAATCATTTCAAAAAATAAATAAAATAAAAGATCATGTATTCATATATCAAAGGAAAACTTATTGAAAAAAATCCAACTTATGTTGTGATAGAATCAGCCGGCATAGGATATTACATAAATATTTCATTACATACTTTTTCTAAAATCAGTAATGATGAACAATGTAAGTTATTTATTCATTTTGTTGTCAGGGAAGATGCTCAGATTTTGTATGGATTTGCTGACGAAGATGAACGAAAATTGTTCCGTCATTTGATCTCGGTTTCAGGAGTTGGATCAAACACGGCAAGATTAATACTTTCTTCTTTGAAAACTGAAGAGATTTTTGATGCAATTATTAATAATAAACCATCGGTTTTGCAATCGGTTAAAGGAATTGGCGGAAAATCTGCCCAGAGAATTATTATCGATCTTAAAGATAAACTATATAAGGAAGGTGTTTCTGTGGGGAATTTAGAAATTTCACACAATACTCAAAAAGATGAAGCGTTATCAGGATTGGTATCTCTTGGATTTAATAAAAAAATTGCTGAAAAAGCATTAGACAAAATTCTTAAATCCGGTGATTCTCCTTTATCAGTTGAGCAATTAATTAAAAACGCATTAAAATCTTTATAGTATTTGAAGCCGGTTATTAAATACACTTTTAAATATTTATTGCTTCTTTCCATACTTACGTTGGTTTTGGGAAGCAATGCTTCAATAAATGAAGGTAATATTTTTAGTGCTGAAATATTTTTTCCACCCGATAGTACCGATAATAACGATACCACTATCAATTTAATTTATCCTTTTAATGATGATAATGGAAATCCATTTTATCCTTCAGATACAAATCCTTTATTTTTAAGAGATCCTTCAAATGTTGGATCAATAATTGAATATGATCCTGCTACAAACAAGTATATCTTTAAAAAGAAGATAGGAGATTTTGATTTCAGGGATCCTACTTCAATGAGTTTTGAGGAATATTTAAAATATGACCTTAAACAGTCTGTGAAAGATTACTGGCGCGAAAGATCACTTTTATCCGGAAAAGACAGTAAATCACGTATCATTCCCGAAATACATATCGGAGGTGAAGCATTCGATAAAATATTTGGTGGAAACACAGTTGATATTCGCCCGCAAGGTTCTGCAGAGCTTATTTTTGGAATTAGAGGAAACAGCAATGAAAACACAACTCTTAATGTAAGGCAAAGAAGTCAGGTTAATTTCGATTTTCAGGAAAAAATACAAATGAATGTTATTGCCAAAATCGGTGATAAAATTGAATTCAAAACAAATTACAATACCGAATCGACTTTCGATTTCGAAAATAAATTAAAACTTAATTATGAAGGTGATGAGGATGACATCATAAAATTGATTGAAGCAGGTGATGTTAATCTTCCTTTAAGTACTTCGCTTATCACCGGAAATCAAAGTCTGTTCGGAATAAAAACAAAACTTCAGTTTGGAAATACAACTGTAACAAGTGTATTCTCTCAACAAAACAGCGAAACATCCACAATTACAGTACAAGGAGGAGCACAGACAAATGAGTTTTATTTAAAAGCAATTGACTATGAAGAAAACAGGCACTTTTTCATAGCTCAATATTTCAGAGAAGACGTTACCGACCATCATGGCAATGTAAGTAACCGCTATAACGAAGCTCTGAAAGATCTACCTATCATAGCTTCCGATATCAACATTACAAATATGGAAGTTTGGGTAACTAATATTGGAGCTGCTGTTACCGAAAACAGGAATATAATAGCTTTCTCAGATCTTGGCGAATACAGACCGAATAATGATGAGATAGATCCATTGTACGGAAATGGCATGCCAACAAATTACGCTAATAACCTGATTTTTAAATTAGATACTGCTAAGATCAGGAATATTAATACTGCAACAAATTATCTTAAAGCTGACCCGTTTAATATTAATCAAAGTGGATATTTTGTTGCCGGCGAAGATTTTGAAAAAATTGAAAATGCCAGAAAACTTAGCCCTTCCGAGTATAATTATAATAGCAAACTTGGATTTATTTCTCTTAATACAAATCTAAATCCCGACCAAACTCTCGCGGTGGCATTTCAATATACCAAAATTGGCGATACTACAGTTTATCAAGTTGGTGAGCTTACAAATCAGGGTGTTACCTCTCCTCAATGTTTGGTGGTTAAGCTTCTTAAAAGCACATCTCAGAACACAAATAATCCTATGTGGAATTTGATGATGAAGAATGTTTATTCAATAGGAGCCTACCAAGTTAACAGCCAGGATTTCATGTTAAATATTTTTTATTCCGGAAATAAAAATGGAGTTCCAACAGCATATCTTACCGAAGGAAATGAAAATATTAGCGGTGTGCCACTTATAAGAGTTTTGAATCTTGACAATCTAAATCCTCAGAATAATCCATATCCTGACGGAGTATTTGATTTTATTAATAATGCTGCTTCAAATGGTGGTACTATTGAGGCTTCGAACGGAAGAATTTATTTTCCTGTACTCGAACCTTTCGGAAAATTCCTGCGAAGACAATTTGGTGTTGATACCGTTTTGGCGAATAAGTATGCTTATGATTCGCTTTATACAATGACAAAAACCGGAGCAGAACAATATCCAGATAAAAATAAATTTATTATCGAAGGAAATTATAAATCTTCTACATCAAGTGAAATTTCACTAAATGCCCTTAATGTGCCTCAAGGTTCGGTTACTGTTACTGCAGGTGGAATTCCTCTAATCGAAAATGTGGATTATACAGTTGATTACACTTTGGGTAGAGTACAAATAATTAATGAAGGTATTTTAAGTTCAGGAACACCCATTAATATTTCGATGGAAAATAATGCTTTATTCTCAATCCAGAAAAAACGCTTGATGGGAACTCATGTCGAACATCGGTTTAATGATGATTTTAATATAAGTGCTACCATAATGAACCTGAATGAAAGACCCCTCACTCAAAAAACAAATTATGGTGATGATCCTATCTCAAACACTATTTGGGGATTGAATTTTAACTATAAAACCGAATCAAGATTATTGACCAAGTTGATAGATAAAATTCCGTTGATAGACACAAAAGCAACTTCAAATATTGTTGTTGATGGTGAGTTTGCGCATTTTATCCCGGGACATTCAAAAGCTATCGGGAAAACGGGAACATCATATATTGATGACTTTGAAGGCAGTAAATCAACGATTGATATGAAAAATATTGGTACTTGGTTTATGGCAAGTACTCCCCAGGGACAGTTTGATCTATTCCCTGAAGCTGCTCCAAACGAAGGAATAAATTATGGAAAAAACAGAGCAAAACTTGCATGGTATGTTATTGATCCATTGTTTTATGATCGTTCGGGAAATATGAGACCTCCAAATATCAGTAAAGACGAATTGTCAAGAAACCCGGTAAGACAGGTTCTCGAAACAGAGGTTTTCCCTAATAAAGACGTACCAGACGGAACACCAACAAATATTGCGGTTTTTAATCTGGCTTATTATCCCGACGAAAGAGGTCCGTATAACTTTGATGTAAATGTTGTACCCGGATTAACCTCAGGAATAAATAATGATGGAGCACTAAAAGATCCGGAAACGAGATGGGCAGGAGTTATGCGTAAGATCGAATCAACCGATTTTGAAGCCGCTAATGTTGAGTATATCGAATTTTGGATAATGGATCCTTTTAGTGAAGATGACAATAACTCAGGTCAATTATATTTTAATCTTGGTGATATTTCGGAAGATATTCTTAGAGATTCAAGAAAAAGTTATGAAAATGGTTTGCCAACAAGCGAAACTATTATTGATGTTGATACAACTATCTGGGGTCGTGTCCCTGTTCTTCAGGCAATAGTCGAATCCTTTGATAATGAAATTTCTTCACGTGCTTTTCAGGATGTTGGTTACGACGGTTTGCCCGATAATGATGAGTTAACTTTTTATGAAAATAATGCTTTTGGTAACAATTTTATTGAGTTAATTGATGAGCTTTATCTCAACGGCAATCTTAATGCCGAAGCAAGAGATAAAATTATGGATGACCCTTCGGGGGATAACTATCATTATTTCAGAGGAACAGATTATGATGAAGACAGTAAATATTCAAATATTCTCGAAAGATATAAAAAATTCAACGGACCGGATGGAAATTCACCTTCAGACGAACAAAACCCTGAAACGTATCCTACTGTTGCAACCAATCTTCCAAATGTTGAAGATCTGAATAACGATAATACACTAAGCGAAGCCGAAAGATATTTTCAATATAAGATTGACATGGCTCCCGAAAGAATGAAAGTTGGTGAGAATTACATTACTGATGTTTATCATGCTCATGGTATTAATCTTCTAAACGGAGAAATTGGAGATGTTAAATGGTATCAGTTTAAAATTCCGGTAAGTAATCCTGATAAAGTAGTTGGGAGTATAGAGGATTTTAAATCTATCAGATTTTTAAGAATGTTTCTTAAAGGTTTCAAAAAACCGATTGTTGTACGTTTTGCAACACTTGAACTGGTAAGAGGAGAATGGCGTCGTTATCGTCAGCAGATATTGTCTCCCGGAGAATATATTCCAAATGATGATCAAAGTAATACAAAATTTGATGTTTCTGCTGTAAATATTGAGGAAAACGGGAAACGAAGCCCGGTTCCTTATGTTATTCCTCCTGGAATCATTAGAGAGATAAATCTTGGAACAACAAATCTTATGCGACTTAATGAGCAGTCAATGGTTCTTAAAATTACCAATTTGATAGATGGTGATGCAAGAGGTGCATATAAAACTACCGACTTTGATTTCAGGCAATATAAAAGATTACAGATGTTTGTTCATGCCGAAAAAGTTTTTGAAGATGAAGAACTTGATTATGGCGATTTAACTGTCTTTATCAGGATGGGTTCTGATTTTACGGAGAACTACTACGAATATGAGATACCGTTGACATTTACACCATGGTACACCAGTGCTGCGGAAAGTAATGTTATCTGGCCCGAAGTTAATAATTTTGATATTGATCTTGAAGCCTTAGTTCAGATAAAACACAACAGGAATATCAAAATGCGAGAATCGAATTCTACTGTTTCCACTAATTTACCATATATTGAATATTCCGGAGCAAATAAAATATCTGTTGTCGGGGTACCAAGCATTAGCAATGTTAATGCTATTATGATTGGAGTTAGAAACCCAAAACAAACTTCGATTACAGGGGATGACGATGGCGAAATAAAATCTGTTGAAATTTGGGTTAATGAGTTCCGTCTTAGCGATTTTAATAAAAAAGGCGGATGGGCTGCAAATACTCGTGTTATGGTTAATCTTGCCGATATTGGAAGATTAACGGTTACAGGAATGCATAGCACCCCCGGTTTTGGTAGTCTCGATCAAAAACTAAATGAAACTCAAAAAGAATCAGTTACACAATTTGATATTTCTACAGATATTTCCTTAGGAAAATTCTTCCCCGAAGAATCAGGAATAAAAATTCCTATGCACTTCGATTATTCAGAGGCAAGAATTACTCCAGAATATAATCCACTCGATCCTGATATTTTGTTAAGCGATGAACTTGAATCATACGATTCAAAAGCTAAAAAAGATTCAATAAAAAAAATATCTGTAGATTATACTCAAAGAAAAAACATCAACTTTATGAATGTAAGGAAAAATAAGGTTGGTGCAAACAAGAAACGAAGGATTTATGATATCTCAAATTTTGATCTCTCATTTGCTTATTCCGAAATATATATTCGAAATATTGCTATTAATTATGATCTTACAAAAGCATATAACGGTTCACTTGGATATAATTTCTCCGGAAACCCGAAAAACGTTAACCCTTTTTCTAAACTAAAATTCCTTGATGCCGAATATTTGAACATTATCCAGGATTTTAATTTCTATTATTTACCCAAATCCTTGTCAGTCCATACGAATATGATCCGTGAAAGAAATAAGCGAAAACTCAGAAATAAAAGTATTGGAATTATCCCGATGGAAGTTTTTCACATGAAAACATGGGACTGGAACAGAACATACAATATGAAGTTCGATCTTTCCAAATCTCTTTCTCTCGATTATTCTGCCAGTGCAAATGCATATATTAATGAGCCACAAGGAAATCCTGACAAAGGGACTGATGAATATACGGCAAACCGAGATGCAATTATAAATGAGTTAATGAATATCGGTAGTGTGAACAGGTTTGTTCAAAGCTTAGATTTACGTTATACTTTGCCCCTGAATAAAATACCTCTATTCGATTGGATCACAGCAAGAGCCGGATATCGGTCTACATATAACTGGATGGCTTCACCTGCATCAATACAGGACAGAATGGGTAATCAAATAGAAAACTCAAACACAAAACAATTTAATGCTGATCTTAATTTTGAGAAATTTTATAATAAAGTTCCATATTTTAAAAAACTGAATCAAGAATCGAAAAACAAAGGCAGATCCGGAACAAGACCACGGAAAACGACCAAAAAACCCGATGAAGAAGAAACTGCAGCAGATACAACTGAAATAAAACCGAAGATTAATTATTTTAAATTAATTACTGAAAATACTCTGAAAATATTAATGGGTGTAAAAAAAGCCTCAATTACTTATAACGAAACAGGTGGAACTTTTATTCCGGGATTTTTGCCTCAGCCAACAGCTTTTGGAAATAATTATAAATATACTCCTGATACAGCAATTTTTAATAGAGTAAATACTTTCGAAGGAGGATATCCTACAAGCCTGGCACCGGGATTGGGGTTTGTTTTTGGAGATCAGCGTGATCTGAGAAATGATGCTTTCCGATATGGGTGGCTAACACCGGATACTCTTTTAAATCAGGCATATTCTACAAAAATTACAAATAACCTTACAATACGGGTTTCTCTCGAACCTATTCCCGATCTTAAAATAGATATTACTGCAGACAGGGCATTTTCTAAAAATCATCAGGAATATTACAGAGCTGACAGTATTGGCGACTTCCATTCTTTTTCTCCTATGGAAGGCGGAAGTTTCAGTAGCTCGATCGTAACATGGAAAACAGCATTTTCCTTCGATGGAGAAAATAATATTTCAACTAATTTTGAAAACTTTAAAAATAAC
>DAOVNY010000056.1 GCA_030630005.1 Bacteroidales bacterium
ATTGATAACGGAATTGTTTGTAGTTCAGACTCAACAATAATTGATAACTCGAATGTAGGAGTTTTTGATCTCGCACGAAAAGTGATCTTATTTTATTTTAAACCGATATTTGTTGACTTGCGAAAAATTATTTCTTAACTTTGCAAAATCATTTCCAATAGGGGTGCCCTAAATTTACGGGCTGAGAATATACTCTTTGAACCTGCTCCGGGTAATGCCGGCGAAGGGATAGAGAATTACTAAACATTTTCCTCTATTGGTTTTTTAAAGTTTAACTTAAAAAAATCAATAACATGAAAAAAACAATTTTAACATTAGGATTGCTGGCAGCATTGCCGTTTGCGATATTTTCGCAACATTCAATTTCGGGTAAAGTATCCGACAAACAAACAGGTGAAGCTCTTGAGGGAGCACACATCATCATCAAAAACACTTTTAAATCAACCACTACAAATAAAAATGGTGAGTTTTTTATAAGTAAGCTTAAAGATGGTTCATATATTTTAAACATTAGTTTTATTGGTTATGAAACCTTTAAAAAGAAAATTGATCTTGATAAAAACATCAAACTTGACATCAAACTTTTAAGCAAGGCAATACTCGAAGAAGAAGTTATTATTACTGCAACAAGAGCTTCTGAAAAATCGCCTACAGCTTTTAAGAACATTTCAAAAGAAGAAATTAAGAATGATAACCTTGGGCAGGATATTCCTTTTTTACTTGAGACAACGCCATCAGTAGTAGTTACTTCAGATGCAGGAGCCGGAGTGGGTTATACCGGACTTAGAATTAGAGGAACAGATATGACAAGAATTAATGTAACTATCAACGGTGTGCCTTTAAACGACCCTGAATCGCATGGAGTATTTTGGGTTAATATGCCCGACTTTGCATCTTCTATTGATAATATGCAAATTCAACGCGGAGTGGGAACTTCGACCAACGGAGCTGCGGCTTTTGGTGCAAGTATCAATATTCAAACCTTAAAATTGCAATCAAAAGCTTACGCAGAAATTAATAGCTCTGCCGGCTCATTTAATACTTTTAAAAATAATGTAAGTTTTGGTACAGGACTCATAAACGGAAAATGGAGTTTTGACGGAAGATTATCAAAAATTTCTTCTGATGGTTTTGTTGACAGGGCTTTTTCAGACCTAAAATCATATTATTTTTCGGGAGCATACTTTGGTAAAAAAAGCATTCTTAAATTTATTACCTTTTCGGGAAAAGAAAAAACTTACCAGGCATGGTACGGAATCCCGAAAGATTCGCTTGAGACAAACAGAACGTATAATCCCTATACTTACAAAAATGAAACTGATAATTACAAACAAGACCATTATCAACTTCTTTATTCAAAAGAAATAAATGAATATCTTCATTTTAACACAGCTTTATTTTTTATTCATGGCGAAGGATATTATGAGCAATATAAAGAAGGAAGAGAATATTCGGATTATTTGCTCGACAATGTAATTATCGGTCAGGATACAATTACCGAAACCGATTTGATACAGCAAAAATGGCTTGACAATAATTTTTATGGTTTAACCTATTCGTTGAATTACAAAAAACACAATGTTGATGCTACCCTTGGCGGTGCATTGAACGAATATGACGGCGACCATTTCGGGAATGTTATCTGGGCTCAATATTCAAGCAATGGAATTAAAGATCATCAATGGTATCAAAATACCGGCACAAAAAAAGATTTTAATATTTTTGGAAAGATCAATTATTCTTTATCAGAAAAAATTAACCTTTATGGCGACATTCAATTTCGTTCGATAAACTACGATATTAACGGAACTCATGACGATTTGCGTGATCTGACACAAAATCATAAATTTAACTTTATAAATCCAAAAGCCGGAGTGTTTTATGATATTAGTGAAAATCAAAAAGCATATTTCTCTTTTGCAGTTTCTAATCGCGAACCTAACCGAAGTAATTTCCGTGATGCAGATCCGGGGTTTTTACCAAAAAGTGAAAAATTATTTGATTACGAACTTGGGTACTCTTTAATGTCGGCGAATTTTATTACCGAAGCAAACCTGTTTTTTATGGATTATAAAGATCAACTTGTGCTAACCGGAGAGATAAATAATGTAGGTGGGGCAATTATGACCAATGTTCCAAATAGTTACAGAGCAGGTATTGAGATTGCAACAGGAATTAAGTTTTTTGAAAAATTGCGATGGGATGTTAATGCAACTTTTAGTAAAAATAAAATTAAAAACTTTACGGAATATGTTGATAACTGGAGTTCCCCATATCTTCAAATCAGTAAAGAGCTTGGTGAAACCGATCTTTCATTTTCACCGAATATCATTGCGGGGAGCATTCTTTCATACACCCCTGTCGAAAACCTAAAAATTTCATTCGTTTCGAAATATGTAAGCAGACAGTACATTGACAATACTTCAAATATCGAAAGAAGTCTTGATCCGTATTTTGTCAATAACCTGAATATTAATTTCAGTTTCAAGCCAAAATTCGTAAAAGAGCTTGGTTTTAGCTTGAAAGTTAATAATATTTTTAGTGAAGAATACGAAACCAATGCATGGGTTTACCGATATTATTACGGAGGAGAACATTATGTTATGGATGGATATTTCCCTCAGGCTGGTATTAATTTCCTTGCCGGGATAAATGTGAAATTTTAAATGACTAAAATGTAAAATGACTAAAATGTAAAAATGGCTTATTATCAGAGTTTTTTTAAAAACTTTAGGCACTCTAAATTTTAGTTCACTTTAAGTACTTTTTTATAACAATTGTATTACTTTTGTTATTCACATAAAAAAATAAATCATGGCACAAGAAGAAATCAATATGAAAAAAGTATTACCGGTAGCACTGGTAATTGGAGCAATTATTTTAGTAATAATTTTCTGGAGCAGAATGACCATAACCATAGATGCCGGTCATGCAGGAATTTTATTTAAAACTTTTGGTGGTGGTATCGACACTGAAAAAACTTATGGAGAAGGCTTTCATTTTTTGGCTCCATGGAACAAAATGATTGATTACGAAGTTCGTCAGCAAGAGATTGCCGAAGATATGAATGTATTATCATCTAGTGGTCTTGAGATCAAAGTAGATGTATCTGCCTGGTATCAACCGAGTTTTGCTGAGCTTGGACTTTTGCATAAAAATATCGGAACTGATTACTTACGAAGAATAATTATTCCGTCAATGCGTTCATCAGCACGAAAAGTAATTGGAAGATATACACCCGAACAAATTTATTCAACAAAACGTGATGCAATTCAGGATGAAATATTTACCGAAACTGTAGAAATATTGGCTGAAAAATATGTTAAAGTAAACAGAATCCTAATTCGCTCTATCATTCTTCCTGCTACTATTAAAACAGCAATTGAAAAGAAATTAAGACAGGAACAGGAATCACTTGAATATGAATACAAGCTTACAAAAGCAGCAAAAGAAGCAAAACGTCAAAAGATAGATGCTGAAGGTAAAGCAGCTGCAAACCGTATTCTTAACGCAAGTTTAACTGACAAAATTCTTAGGGAAAAAGGAATTCAGGCTACTTTAAAATTAGCCGAATCACCAAACTCAAAAGTTGTTATTATTGGTAATACAAAAGACGGAATGCCACTTATTTTAGGTGATTCAAAATAAAAATTTAATAAATTGAAAAATTTTGAAAAGCAGGATGTTCATTCCTGCTTTTTTTTGCTATTAATACAAAGTGTAAAAAAAATAGCCACAGATTAACAGATTATTAGTTTTCTCTTTCTAATTTCTACAAAAAAAATAAATTACCTTTGCTGCTTGAACACAATAAAGATAAGAAATAAAAAAGCATCGTTTCAGTATCATCTGTCTGATAAACTTATTGCAGGAATTCAGCTTCAGGGTACCGAAATAAAGTCGATACGGGAAGGAAAAGCCAGTCTTGCAGAATCGTATTGCAATTTTGTTAAAGACGAGCTTTATGTTTTTGGTATGCATATTTCCGAATACACCTTTGGAACATATAATAATCATGAACCAAAACGCAGAAGGAAATTATTATTGACAAAAAGAGAATTAAAAAAACTGTTAACCAAAATAACCGAAAAAGGATTTACAATTGTTCCAACATTACTTTTTATTAACGAAAAGGGATTGGCAAAATTAGAAATTGCTTTGGCAAAAGGAAAACATTTTTACGATAAACGCGAATCATTAAAAAAGAAAGATATTCAACGTGATATTGATAGATCGAAAAATTATTAGATTTTTGAATAATGAATAAAATAAAAAAGCTACTCATGGTTAGAGTAGCTTTTTATATTTGGGTGCCTAATGGGATTTGAACCCACGACCCTCGGAACCACAATCCGATGCTCTAACCAACTGAGCTATAGGCACCATTTTTTCGGAGTGCAAAATTAAAAAAATATTCAATACAAAATAAGTTTTTTAAAATATATTTTACTAAAAAATAAATTGCTAAGAAATAAGTGAATTATCTTAAATTTGCAGCAATATCAAAATATTATCTTTGTGATATTTAGAAAAAGAAAATACGTAAGTTCAGGCTCTTTATCAAAACTTGCTCTAAGAAGATTTTTAAAAAACAATCTTGCTTTAGCATCTGTTGGTTTTATATTAATTGCTCTTTTTGTTGCAATTACAGGCTATCTGATAACACCTGACAGCACTCCTTATGCAAACAAACAGTCTTTGGAGATCACAACAAAAAAGCCGGGATTTCATGTCAAAGTACTGAGGGTTACAAAAAATGAGATTAAAAGCAAAAGTGATTTTTTTACAACTATGCTATACGGTAAAAAAAGTAAATTTACCGAAATACCTTTCAGTTTGTATTATTTTAATAATGATAAGATTATAATTACTGAATATAGCGAAGTGGATAGTTTGGATACGCGAGAGTATTCATTTGATCTTATTGATATTTGTTACGCATTACCTTATGAAAATATTAATTTAAGTAAAAAAGGTAATTTATTAACTTTTACTGATATTAACGGAAAACCTGTAGAAATTTCTATCAAAGAGCTTCAGCAAAAAATTCTTGATGATCATATTGTTTCTAAAACATTTCTTTTAGGCACCGATCGTTTTGGCAGGGATCTTTTAAGTCGGTTATTGATAGGCACCAGAGTGAGTTTGTCGGTTGGATTTATTTCTGTTTTTATTTCTTTGATGATTGGGATACTTTTAGGTTCTTTGGGTGGATATTTTCGTGGACGTATTGACGATATAATTGTTTGGTTTATAAATGTAATCTGGTCAATTCCAACATTATTACTTGTTATTGCAATTACTTTTGCACTTGGAAAAGGTTTTTGGCAAGTGTTTGTGGCTGTGGGATTAACAATGTGGGTTGAAGTTGCTCGTGTAATACGTGGACAAATATTTAGTGTTCGTGAAAAAGAATATGTGGAAGCGGGCAAGGCTCTCGGATTTAGTAATTTCAGGATAATCTTCAGGCATATTTTGCCAAATGTTTTAAGTCCTGTAATAGTTATTTCCGCTGCAAATTTTGCTGCAGCTATTTTAATTGAAGCCGGATTGAGTTTTCTCGGAATCGGAGTGCAACCACCAATGCCTTCGTGGGGAAGTATGATAAAAGAAAATTATGCTTACATTATTCTTGATTCTGCTTATCTCGCAATACTTCCTGGAATTGCAATTGTTCTGATGGTGCTTGCTTTTATGCTTATTGGAAATGCGTTGCGCGATGCACTTGACGTGAAAACGGTTTGAAAAGTGGGTTAACGTATTTCAGATATTGACAATTTATTTCCTGCTAAACTTCATATTCCGACAATCAATATTTCTTTTAAAGTTTAAGCAATTACCTTTTCTGAAATTTATCTTTACGGAAAAGTAAATATCCATACCGGTAAAATCATTCAACCCGAAGAAACCTCCTAATTTATCGGTACCGATAGTAAGAAAATAATACCTTGCAGAAATTCCTATTCTCGGTGTTGTCCATCTGTAAAGCGATAGCGGGATGCTTATTTCAATGTCAGGGCTTTCGTATCGTGGAGTTATGGATAACTGAGCGGGACGTCGTAAACACGAATTTTTAAATACCACAGGATAGATCAATGTGCTGTTGAAATAAATATTTTTTGTATAATGATAATCGAACTGTAAACTAAATGCAGTCGGTAATATCATCGTGATTTCGTTTTTATTTAATGATGCAGTTGTACTTCCGAGTAAATGATTACTAATGATGTTTGTTAAATTATGAAAATTTTCAGATACTAAAGTATCTGCTCTTTCCCAGTATTCGCTACCATTTTCAAGAATATGCTCTTCGGCATTCTCCGTGAATTTTATTGCACCGACATCAAGCAATGAAACTCCTATTCTGTAATAATAATCTTTATATGGCTGAGTAC
This sequence comes from Bacteroidales bacterium, assembly GCA_030630005.1. GTDB lineage: Bacteria > Bacteroidota > Bacteroidia > Bacteroidales > JAIORY01 > JAIORY01. The sequence goes on from DAOVNY010000056.1 coordinate 6,396, forward strand.
ATAAATGTTTGTATTTACGATTATCATATCCTCTTTTCTTTTTGTGAAAACTTACACCGATATCAAAACCAAAACCACCACCTTTAATATTACTATCTTCAGGAAAGCTATTATTATCATAATTAATTGGTAAAGAAAAACCTGTTTTTGCGTTGATATTCTTTATGTCAATTGTGCTGTCATTAAATACAACATAATCAATGTCATCGGCTTTTATAAATGCTCCGCCATAACCAAGTAATCTTTTCACAGTAATGCCGCCTGACCATTGATTTAGATATTCTTTGTAAAAAATATTTGCATAAGTCAAACCTATCTCTCCCCACGCCATTGTTCCAAAACGAAAATCATTATCAATATAATTAATATTAAATTGAGGAGGAAAGTCCATCCCTTCATAAGCGAAATTTGCAATTTCAAAAGGCATTTTGTCAACAGAAATAATTGCTCTTGCAGTAGTATGCAGGGCAAAAGCATGATTGTTATTTACCACCATTGCCGAAGGTCCGTTCAGGCGGATATTTGAATAAGCATATCTCATTTTCTCATCACTATAATGGTCAAGACTTTGGTTATGCCTTTCATATTTAGGGAAAATAGGGTCATTTTGTAAATAATATATTAGGTTGTAATCTTCTAAGTCCATATGTAAAAAATTATTCTGAACAAAACCATTGCCTGATATCAGGTTTATATCCATAAATAACTTCGAATTTACAATTGAGCTTGGATTGATCATAGCGCCGTTTGAACCGGCATAATTACTGTTAACAATCCCAAGCATTTCCTGCGAATGAGCAACAGAAAAGGAACAGAAGACAAAAATCAGTATTACAACTTTTTTCATTAATAAATAATATTTTTGAATATATATCTTTAGTATAAAAAAACACGACCCTGTAAGCGGGATTCTGTATCCACCAAACGGTGGTTTCTATCATTTATCTTGGTTTACCGTCACCGGCAAACTCTAAGCAGCCGACCCCCCGAGATTAGACGAGCAGCCCTATTTTTCGAATAAACGAAAATCCCCGGTATATTTGACTTTTCAACCCATAAGGTTTACCCATCGCAACAGTCACCTGCTGCGATCGTGAGCTCTTACCTCACGTTTTCACCCTTATCCGCCTGAGGCGGACGGTTATTTTCTGTGGCACTTGCTGTTCACGTCTCGCCTTAGGCGAGACGTGACCTTCCCGTTAAGAAGTATGGTGCTCTGTGTTGTCCCGACTTTCCTCCACGAATAAATTCGCAGCGATAGAACGGATCGTATTTTTTGCAAAGATAGAGTAAATAATGGAATAATGGAGTAATGGAGTGATGGAGTAATGGAGTAATGGAGTGATGGAATGATGGAAGTACAAAGAATCCAGTATCAAGAATTAAGAATCCAGAATCAAGGATCAAGAATCAAAAATCAAGAAGTATTCCCACATTTCACAATACAACAATTCATTTTGTTTTGTACTTTTGCCAAATATAAATTTTTATCAAGATGATGTATCAATTTGTTTTATTAGGCATAATGGGTGGTTACGAAATTATAGTTATTGCTTTGATAGTTTTGATATTATTTGGCGGGAAAAAAATACCTGAACTCATGAAGGGATTGGGCAAGGGAATAAAAGAATTTAAAAATGCTACCAATGATTCCGAGGTCAAAAAAGATATTGACGAAATATCTTCGGAAGTAAAAGATGTTTCATCGAAAGTAAAGGATGTTACTTCCTTGGGAAAAAAAGGATGAAATGATAAAATGCTTAAATGATAAAGTTAATCAATTATGCAACTAATTTATTTATGCATTTACGCATTTAATCATTTACGCATTTCCAATAAAATATAAGCAGAATCCTTTCTGTTTTGTAAATGTATGATTGAATATTAATGAAAGACCTGAGTGTAGGAAAAGAAAGTACGCAGATTTTAAAGTTTGCTCTGCCGATGTTGCTTGGTAATGTCTTTCAGCAATTGTACAATGTTGTTGACAGTATTATTGTCGGTAATTTTATTGGCAAAGAAGCACTTGCTGCTGTTGGGGCTTCATTTCCTATTATCTTTACTTTAATCTCCCTGATAATCGGTATCGCTACCGGCTTTACTATAATTATTGCACAATATTTCGGTGCAAAGGAAATGGAGAAAGTAAAACGAACTATAGATACACTTTACATCTTCTTGTTTTTTGCCTCAATTATAGTCAGTACTTTGGGAATAATCTTTTGTGAGGAGATATTTCAACTTATAAAAATGCCGGAAGCAACTATTCCTCAGGCAAAGATATATCTTACAATCTATATGTCGGGTTTGGTATTCTTTTTTGGATTTAGCGGAACAAGTGCTATTTTGCGTGGTCTTGGTGATTCTAAAACTCCGCTTTATATAATGATATTCTCTACAGTTACAAATATTATTCTTGATCTGCTATTTGTGATAGTTTTTAAAATGGGTGTTTCCGGAGTGGCTTTTGCTACACTGATATCGCAGGGAGGTGCCTTTATCGGTGCAATAATTTATCTTAACCGTACGCATGAAGTTATAAATTTGTCGTGGAGGAGATTTATTTTCGATAAGCTGATATTTAAAAAAAGTATTCGCATAGGATTTCCAATCGGTTTTCAGCATGTGTTTGTTTCTTTGGGTATGATGGTGATGTTCTGGTTAGTAAATCCTTTCGGTACCAATGCTACTGCGGCATATAGTGTTGTGTTTAGAATTAAGTCTTTTGTCTGGCTTCCGGCGATGAATTTTGCTGCCGCTCTTTCTACTTTTGTAGGTCAAAATCTTGGTGCCAACAAACCGGAAAGGATAAAAAGAGGATTGCTGGCAACTCTTAAAATGACTACTATAATTGCTGTTTCAATGAGTTTTATCTCACTAACATTTCGCTATCATATCATGAGTTTATTTACTCCTGATATTGATGTTATTAATATAGGTACGGATTTTCTTTATACAGTCGGGTGGTTTTATATAATTTTTTCTACTATGTTTGTGATAGGTGGAGTAATGCGTGGAGCCGGCGATACACTCATCCCAATGATAATTACTTTTATTTCATTGTGGATAGTTAGAGTGCCACTTTGTTATTATCTTTCACAGCAATTTGGTGTTAGCGGTGTTTGGCTTGGAATGCCATTTGCATGGTTCGTTGGATTGGTGCTTTCATATTTTTATTACATTTCAGGAAGATGGAAGTCGAAGGCTGTTGTTAAAGTTTAGATTTGAGTTTTGTGATTTAAAAAAAACTCATATTTATATTTCAAAATATAATTCTGATTTATCCCCATACTGTGCATGTCAATAAAACCTTTTGATTCCAGAATATTACTATCTTCATCAAATTTTCTTTCAACACGGCTGTTAATTTCGTTATTGGCATTAAATTCTTCCTGAAATATCACATTGCTTTTATTGTCGTATTTGAGGTATGTTGTGGTAACTCCTTTTGGGTCTTCTTCAATTATTTTTGTAACACGATTTTTTTCATCAACCGAAAATGTGCTTTTTTGGATAAGCTGTTTACGTGAGTTATACTTCAGGCTTTTTGTTCTGCTGCCGGCTTCATCATATTTATTTACAATCCTGAATTCATTATATTTATCATTATCCTGATTGAAATATTCTATTACATTTCCATTTTCATCGTACTCATAAGTCTCTTTTTCTGTCAGATTATTATTCTCATCAAAAACTTCTTTTTTGACAAGTTTGTTGTTTTTGTATTCAAATTTTTCAGTTGACTCAACATAATTCTCATCATCTTTTAAAACTTTGGAAACAATATTTTTTTCATTATCATATTGATAAGACAGGGTATCTGCCGAACCATCAAGATAATGAGTGTATTCAAATTTTAATGCTCCATCATCAGCTCTTTCATAAGTTTTTCGTTCGGCGATTTCTTCACCTTCATCATAATAAATTTCTTCAATAAGATTTGAATTATCATCAAATGTCCTGACGATTTTTTCCGCAACAGCTCCAAAAGCATCATAATTAATTTCTAAAGTAATATTACCTTCTTTGTTTATTTCTTTATAACTGTATTTGTTTTCTTTAAGATTTAGTTCTTCAGAATTAATATTTTCAATTACTGTATTGATTTTAAAAATGGTTTCTGTTTTTATTGATTTTTTCATAAAAAAATGATTTCTAATAATCTAATAGGGTTTTTTATTTAATTTTACAAGTTCTTATTAATTTCAAAAAATATTTACAAATTTAACATTTTAATACAATGAAAAAATTAAGCATTTTATTTATTCTGTTTTTATTTATTACCTTAACTGGTTGCAACTATACTACGCAGATCAATTATCCCGAGACAAAAAAATGTGATACTGTTGATGTATATTTTGGACATAAAGTAGCTGATCCTTATCGCTGGTTGGAAGACGATAATTCGGAAGAAACGGCTCAATGGGTGAAAGCAGAGAATGAGATAACTTTTGATTATCTTTCAAATATTCCCTTCAGAGAAAAAATAAAAGAAAGACTTACTGAAATTTGGAACTATCCAAAATATAGAGTTCCTTTTAAAAAAGGTGATAATTATTTCTTTTTTAAGAATGATGGACTTCAAAACCAAGATGTGTTGTATATTCAGGATGATCTCGATTCAGAACCTAAGGTTTTACTTGACCCTAATACTTTTTCGGAAGATGGAACTGTTGCACTTTCAAATCTCGGTATTTCGAAAAACGGAAACCTCCTTGCTTACTCCATTTCCGAAGGTGGCTCCGACTGGAAAGAAATTTTTGTAATGAATATTGAAACCGGCGAAAAGTTTGAAGATCATCTCAAATGGATAAAATTTTCGGGTATATCATGGTATAAAAACGGATTCTTTTACAGCCGTTATAACAAACCTGAAGAAGGTGATGAACTTAAAGATAAAAATGAATTTCATAAAGTTTTTTACCATAAAATCGGTGATGCTCAAGCAAAAGATAAACTGATCTATTCAAATAAAGATTTCCCGTTAAGGAATTATTATACAGGTGTTACCGAAGATGAGAAATTTTTAATTGTATTTGAATCAGAAGCTACAAGCGGAAATACAGTTTATGTAAAAAACCTTACAAAAAAAGGAAGCACTTATTATAAAATTGGTGATGGCTTTGATTATGAATATCATGTTGTTGAAAATATTGGTAATAAACTTTTGGTGATGACAAACTTTAATGCACCAAAAAAACAATTAGTGCTTATCAATCCAAAAAATCCTGCACCCGAAAAGTGGAAAATCATAATTCCTGAAAAAGAAGAAGTTCTCAAGTCAATTCAATTATTGGGCGGAAAGATATTTGCTTCCTATATGAAAGATGCTACCAGTAAAGCATACATACACAATATGAAAGGCGAATTAATTGAAGAAATGAAAATTCCCGGTATCGGCACTTTGTATGGTTTAAATGGTAAAAAAGATGAAAATACAGCTTTCTTTGGTTTTACTTCTTTTACTTTTCCGGCAACTGTATTTAAGTATGATGTAGATAAAAATGATTTTGAAATTTATAAAAAACCTGAGATTGATTTTGATGCTGAGCAATATTCCACAAATCAGATTTTCTACGAAAGTAAAGACGGCACAAAGGTTCCAATGTTTATTATTCATAAAAAAGGTATAAAATTGGATGGATCAAATCCAACAATTTTATATGGATATGGTGGGTTTAACATCAGCCTGACTCCAAGTTTCAGTGTAAGTCGTTTAATATTTCTTGAGAAAGGTGGAATATTTGTGATGGCAAATTTAAGAGGTGGTGGAGAATATGGTGAAGAATGGCACGAAGCCGGAACAAAACTTAACAAACAAAATGTTTTTGACGACTTTATTGCTGCTGCCGAATATCTGATTGATGAAGGATACACTTCGTCGGAGAAATTGGCTATTATGGGTGGTTCTAACGGAGGCTTACTCGTTGGTGCCTGCATGATTCAGCGTCCTGAATTATTTGAGGTTGCTTTACCTTATGTAGGTGTGATGGATATGTTGCGTTATCATAAATTTACTATTGGCTGGGCATGGGCAGGCGATTATGGAACGAGTGAAGAAAGTGAAGAAATGTTTGAATATCTTTACGGATATTCACCTGTTCATACAATAAATGAAGGAGTGGATTATCCTGCAACTCTGGTAATTACAGCCGATCATGATGACCGGGTTGTTCCTTTGCACTCATTTAAGTTTATGGCGACTCTGCAAGAAAAAACACTTGGGAAAAATCCTGCCCTTATTCGCATTGAAACACGAGCAGGACACGGAGCAGGAAAACCAACTTCAAAACGTATTGAAGAAACTGCTGATGTTTATTC
>DAOVNY010000102.1 GCA_030630005.1 Bacteroidales bacterium
AGGAATTGATTATAAAATTCAAAAAGTTAGTAGTTACGAAACATTATTTAGGGTAATGAAAAGACTAAGGCTTCCATACTATCAATTTGAACAACAATACAGGCGTGCATTATTTAATGTTATAGCAAGAAATCACGATGATCATGTGAAAAACTTCTCCTTTTTAATGAATAAAGAAGGGAAATGGCAAATATCTCCAGCTTATGATATTACTTTTCAATATAAATCCGGTGGAAACTGGACAAATGTTCATCAATCATCTATTAACGATAAATTCGATAATTTTACAAGAAATGATTTACTAAACCTGGGCAAAACATTTGGTATCAAAAAAGTCAATCATATTTTAGAGGAAATTATAACTGCAGTAAATCAATGGTCTAAAATAGCTACAGAGATAGACATACCTAAAAAAGAAATAGAAAATATTAGTAATAATCTAAGAATTAATGATTTTAAAAAATAAAGGCAAGAAAACGATGCACATCGTATTTAATGAAACGCTACCATAAGCAAATCAATATCCTGAAAAGGAATGTCGTATAAATTACCAATATGTCGTTTTGTGAGAATGCCATTATACAAAAAAGCTCCATTTGATAGGCTGTAGTTTCTTTTCAGCAGATTTTCAATACCACCTTCTTCTCCGGCAGATAAAATTATTGGAGCAAAGAAATTACTTAAAGCATAAGATGCAGTACGCGGAACACGTGAAGCAATATTCGGAACGCAATAATGAGTTACGCCATGTTTTATAAATACAGGATCATCGTGTTTTGTTGGATGAGAAGTTTCAAAGCAACCTCCCTGATCAATGCTTACATCTATAATTATTGATCCGTTTTTCATTTCCCGTACTATGTCTTCACTTATCAGATATTGGATAGAACCTTCGTGTGAGTGAAGTGCACCTATCACAACATCGGCTATTTTCAGTGATTTGTGTAAAACTTTTGCTTGAAAAATAGAAGTGAATATCTTTGAATTCAGTTTTTCCTGTATCCTTCGAAGTTTGTAAATATTGTTATCAAAAACTTTAACTTGCGCTCCCATGTTCATTGCGGTACGGGCAGCATTTTCACCAACTGTTCCGGCACCAAGAATAACTACTTCTGTTGGTGTGATTCCGGGGAATCCTCCAAGCATGGCTCCCTTGCCGTATTTCGGATGACTGAGGTAATCCGAAGCAAGAAAGATAGATGTTCTTCCAACTATTTCGCTAATTGACTGAAGCACAGGAAAAGAACCTGTTTTGTCTTTTATAAATTCAAAAGCAATGGCAGTAGTTTTTTTATTAATTAATTTTTTGAAAAATGATTTTTCACGTGTTGTTAAATTAAGCGAAGAAAAAATTGTTTTCCTTGAACCAAGAAGGTCTATTTCCTCATCATTCAAAGGTGAGATTTTAATAATAATATCAGCTTTATAAATTTCGGAAGAAGAATGCACTATTTGTCCTCCTGCTTCGCTGTATTCATTATCAGGGAAATGAGCATTTTTACCGGCTCCTGTCTCTATCAGAACTTTATGTCCTGCCTGAACTAATAATCCTACTGCTTCAGGAACTAATGCAATACGATTCTCCTGCATGTTGGCTTCGCGTGGTATTCCAATTGTTAATACTTGTTTGTTTTTGTTAAGCTCAAGCTTTTCTTCTTTAGGCATTAAGCTTTCGACATGCGAAAAAACGGGAAATGATCTTTGACCGGATTCCATATTGTTGTTGTTTTAGTTTCTTGTTTCTTGATACTTGATACAAGCTGACAAAGCAATTATCAAAAACTGATTTGTCTACTGTTTCTGTCTTGGTCTGTTTCTATTTTTACATATACGAAATTTTCCGGTAAAAGTTCTTCAATCATTTCAGGCCATTCGATAAAGCAATATGAACCACTGTAAAAATAATCTTCATAGCCAATATCCATAACTTCTTCAATCTTTTTTATCCTGTAAAAATCGAAATGAAACAAATTCTCACCATCCTTAGTAATGTATTGGTTAATGATTGAAAAAGTCGGGCTGTTTACAATATCATCAGAACCCAAAACCTTGCAAATAGATTTAATAAAAGTAGTTTTCCCTGAACCCATTTTCCCGTAAAAAGCAAATATCCTTTTATTGGGATGAGAGTGAATTAACTGCTTCGCAATTTCATCTAACTCTTTTATTGATTTGCAAATAATTGATTGTTTCATTGTTGCATTACTTATTTACATTTTTGCTTTCAGATATGCAACAGGTATCAGATTTTCTTCCATCGAAATACCTCCATGTTGAAATGTGTTCTGATAATATTTTGCATAATAATTATAATTATTCGGGTAAACCAGAAAATCATTTCTTTTACAGAAAATATATGAAGTACTTACATTTGGCTTAGGTAAAAACAAACTATGAGGGTCGGCAACACTAAAAACCTGTTTTTTGTTATAACTAAGGTTTTTACCAAATTTATATCTAAGATTTGCATTTGTTTCCCTGTCGCCAATAACTTTTATAGGATTATTAACCTTTACCGAGCCATGATCTGTAGTAATTATAATATCAATATTTTTTTCGGAAAGATATTTAATAATCTCAAACAAAGATGAATGTTTAAACCATGAAACCATTAACGAACGATAAGCTGCCTCATCATCGGCAAGTTCCCTTATTATTTCCATTTCTGTTCTGGCATGCGAAAGCATATCAACAAAATTATAAACAATTACGTTAAATTTGTTACTCAGGAGATTAGGAAGTGTTTCTAAGAGTCTTTTACCTGCATTAAGATTTAATATTTTATGATACGTAAACTTCATCGCCTTCCCGTATCTTTTCAATTGTTCTTCAAGAAGTTCTTTTTCAAATTGATTTTTTGTTCCTTCTTCAAGTTCATTTTTCCAGTATTGCGGGTATTTTTTACTTATTTCGCTCGGCATCAATCCTGCAAATAAAGCATTTCTTGCATATTGAGTTGTTGAGGGAATTATGCTATAAAAAATTTCGTCTTTCTCAACTCTGTAAAATTTCTCGATTATTGGCTGAATTGATTTCCATTGGTCATATCTCAGATTGTCGATAACCAGTAAAAACAAAGGTCTGTCGCTATTGTTTAATACAGGAAGCACTCTTTCTTTAAATAAAGTATGTGACATAACCGGATGATCTTCCGATTTTATATTTATCCAGTCGATATAATTTTTTTCGTAAAATTTGGAAAATGCCTGGTTGGCTTCTTCTTTTTGCATTTTCAAAACTTCAATTATTCCATCATCTTCCGATTTTTCAAGTTCAAGTTCCCAGCGGATCAGCCTTTTATAAATGTCCTTCCATTCTTCGTAGTTTAAGTCATTTGAAATATCCATGTTGATATTCATGAATTCTTGCTGATAAGCATGAGTAGTTTTTTCGCTAACAAGCTTTTTATTTTCAAGATTTTTTTTCAACGAAAGAAGTATCTGATTAGGCTTTACAGGTTTTATAAGATAGTCGGCAATATTCGAGCCTATGGCATCTTCCATAATTGATTCTTCCTCGCTTTTTGTTATCATAACTACAGGAAGATTGGGGAAGATATTTTTTATTTTTTCAAGAGTTTCAATGCCTGATAGTCCCGGCATTTGCTCATCAAGAAAAACTATGTCAAAAGGTCTGGTTTTAATAATATCAAGAGCTTCATCGCCATTATTTGAAGTATGAACTTCATATCCCTTTTGTTCAAGAAATATAATATGTGGCTTTAAAAGATCAATTTCATCATCAACCCATAAAATGCAAATATTTTCCATTTAGAATGTTTTTTATTAAGATTAGTTACTGATATTTTAATGATCTTTTCTAAAAATTATTGTTTAGTAATGGTTAATTAATTATAAAATTATGAATTTTTAATATTTTCAGATACAAAATTACATAATCTTTTTACTTTTGTCTTTTATCTTTAAATAAATGAAATTCTCAGCAAAGCAAATCGCCGAAGTATTAAACGGGAAAATTGATGGTAATCCTGATATTACTGTTAATAATTTATCTAAGATTGAAGAAGGGAAAGAGGGTACTCTTTCTTTTCTTGCAAATCCGAAATATACTCCGTATCTGTACAAAACCAAAGCATCTATTGTAATTGTCAATTCAGATTTTGTTCCTGAAAAAGAAATTACAGCTACCCTTATTAAAGTTGATGATGCATATTCGGCTTTTGCGAAATTGCTTGATATGTATAATGAAGTAAAATTAAATAAGTCAGGTGTGTCAACGCAAGCATTTATTTCGGAAAGTGCCAAAACAGGCAAAGATATTTATCTCGGCGAATTTGCTTTCATTGGCGAAAATGTGGAAATTGGTGATAATGTGAAAATATATCCCCATGCATATATTGGCGATAATGTAAAAATTGGGGACAATACAACTATTTTTGCCTCTGTGAAGATATATTCTGATTGTGTGATTGGTAAGGATTGTACAATTCACGCAGGAGTAGTAATAGGTAGTGATGGATTTGGTTTTGCTCCTCAAAATGATAAAAACTATAAAAAAATTGCTCAAATCGGGAATGTGGTAATTGAAGATTTGGTTGAGATTGGATCAAATACAACTATTGACCGTGCTACACTTGGTTCTACAATTATCCGTAAAGGAGTAAAACTTGATAATTTGATTCAGGTTGCTCATAATGTTGAGATTGGCGAAAATACTGTTATTGCTGCTCTTACAGGAATTTCCGGTTCATCAAAAATTGGAAAAAACTGTATGATAGGCGGACAAGTTGGTATTGCAGGACATATCGAAATTGCTGATGAAGTGAAAGTTGGTGCACAATCAGGAATTACATCATCTGTAAAGAAAAAAGGATCTGTTATCCTCGGTTCTCCTGCATTTGATATTTTCAAATCCAGAAAATCAATTGTCTATTATCGTAACTTTGATAGTATTGTAAAAAGACTTAAAAACCTTGAGGATAAGTTTTAAAATGATATAAAGTTATAAGAGTGTTTTAAAAAAGCAATAATTGTAATTGCATGAAACCATGCAACTTTTACCAACTTCCGCCGGCACCGCCGCCGCCGAAACTTCCTCCACCGAAGCCGCCAAATCCTCCCGATCCTGAAGAAAAATTATTCCAGCTTCCATGTGAGCTTCCACCCATCATGCTTCCCAGTAATAATGCTGTCCAGAAAGGAATGCCTGCTCCCACAGAATGGCTTCTTGCTCTGCTACCTCTCATTAAAACAAAAATTATAATGAGAACCAAAAATGGAACTATTCTACCAATTGGTGAGCCTTGAGTTGTTGTTTTGGCATATTCATCCGAAGAAAATTCTCCTGCAGCTAAAGGAATTATTACTGAAATTGCCCGATTTATACCACCATAATAATCACCGTTTTTGAAATAGGGGATCATTTCATTTTCTACTATCAATTTGGTAGTTCCATCAGGAATTGCACCTTCGAGTCCGTATCCGGTTGCAATAAATGCCTGCCCTTTTTCTCTCCCGATTTTTGGTTTTACAAGAATCACAATTCCGTTATCAAATTCTTTTTGCCCGACTTTCCATTTTTCTCCGATGGTGTATGCAAAATCAGAGAGAGCAATTCCATTCAAAGAATTTACAAGTACAACAGTAATTTGATTTGATGTTTGATTATTAAATTGTACAAGTTTTTTCTCCAATTGATTTGCTTGTTCACGGCTTAATACACCTGTAAAATCATTCACCAAACGAGGCGGGGTAGGACGCTCGGGTATTTCCTGAGAAAATAATTGTGGTACAATTAATAAAAAACTCAAAGTAATAAGTAATATTTTGAAATTTATTTTTTTCATTTTTCTAATTTTTTCCGAATGATATTTCGTCTGATAATTCGTTTATGTCATCGCTGTGATAAGGAAAGTGTTTTTTGAGTTTTTCACCTGCTATTGAAATTCCTTCAATAAGTCCTTCAGTAAAATTTTCTTCTTTGAAATGTTCCATCATCTTTTGTTTAATCTCATCCCAGAAATTCTCAGGAACAGATGCATTTATTCCTTTATCCCCTAAAATTGCAAATTTTTTGTTTTTAATGGCGAGATAAAATAAAACACCATTTCTAAGCTCTGTTTTTTGCATTTTGAGTTTTTCGAAAATGAATGCTGCCCTGTCGAGCACTTCTCCCTTGCAGGTGTTTTCAATGTGTATTCTTACTTCACCTGAAGTATCGAGTTCTGCTTTTAGAATAGCTTGTTTAATATCATCTTGTTGTTGTTTTGTAAAAAAACTTTTCGCTGATTTTGCCATGATCTAAAGATTTTAAATTCGTACACAAATTATTTTAGTAAAAATGCGTAAATGATTAAATAAAACAATTAAAACTCAACAGTTGGAACTATTTCCGCTCCTTTCACTGCTTCAAAATAAGGTTTGGACTCAAAGCCAAACATGTTTGCATAAATATTTTTTGGGAATTTTTTTATGTAAACGTTATAAGTCTTTGTTGCTTCATTAAACTTTTTACGCTCAACGGCAATTCTGTTTTCGGTTCCTTCTAATTGTGCCTGCAGCTCAAGGAAATTTTGATTTGCTTTAAGATCAGGATATCTTTCAACTACAACCATAAGTTTCGAAAGTGCTGATTGCAATCCTGCCTGTGCTTGTTGGAATTGTTGCATTGATGCTGCATTCAAATTGCCTGGTGTAATATTTACTGATGTAGCTTTTGCTCTTGCTTCAATAACATCGGTAAGGGTTTGTTTTTCGTGTTCTGCGTATCCTTTTACTGTGTTAACCAGGTTTGGGATAAGGTCGGCACGGCGTTGATATACATTCTCAACTTGCGACCATTTTTCGCCAACATTTTCGTCATAAGTAACCATTGTATTATACGATCCTTTAAAAGAGCCATATATTAAAACAACCGCCAATACAATTACTCCAATTGTTATCCATTTCTTTTTCATGATTAATAATTTTTAGGTTTCAGTTTGCTAAAGTATGAATTAAAACGTAGATGCAAAGTTTGTTTGGTATCTACTTAATAATACTCACGCTTCTTTTTATAAAGTCAGTGAGTTTTTCTCCTTTAAGTAAGTTTTGAGAAAGCAATGCCAAATCATAAACCTGTTTTACAATTTCGTTTTGCTTTTCTTCTTTTTTCTCGTCAAGTATTTTTCCTGACAAAGTATTATTAGTATTTACAATCAGATTATAAGACTCAGGCATATCACCCATAAAAGCCATTCCGCCACCACCACCAAGAGATTGCATATCTTTCATACGTCTCATAAATTCGTTTTGTGTGATCATAAACGGAAGATCATTTTCGCTGAGGTTCTCAAAAATAACAGTAAATTTTTTCTTGTCAATATTTTTTTCGATAATCTCTTTCAGACTTTCTTTTTGTTTGTCATCAAGTTTCGATGGAATTTCTTCATCTTTTTTTATCAGCTTGTCGATTGTGTCGGCATCAACTCTTGTGAAAGACGAATCAGACATTTTTTGTTCAATTGAATTGATAAAATGATTGTCGAGAATGCCGTCCATCACCAATATATCATATCCTCTTTCTTTTGCCGATTGAATATAACTGTGCTGTTCATCAACATCGCTTGTATAAAGATGAACAATTTTTTTGTCTTTATCTGTCTGGTTTTCTTTTATATGATCTTTGTATTCTTTTAAAGTGAAATATTTTCCTTCAGTATTTTTCAAAAGACAGAATTTTTCAGCTTTTTCGTAGAATTTTGGTTCAGAGATCATCCCGTATTTAATAAATACTTGTATGTCGTCCCATTTCTTTTCGAGATTTTCTCTGTCATTTTTAAAAAGTTCTTCAAGTTTGTCAGCTACTTTTTTAGAAATATAAGAAGCAATCTTTTTTACATTTTTATCGCTTTGAAGAAACGATCTTGAAACATTCAACGGGATATCAGGGGAATCAATCACACCATGTAAAAGCGTTAAAAATTCAGGGACAATTCCTTCTACCGAATCGGTAATAAAAACCTGATTGCTGTATAATTGTATTTTATCTTTCTGAACTTCAATATTTTTTTTCACCTTAGGGAAATACAAAATTCCGGTAAGGTTAAACGGATAATCAACATTAAGATGGATTTGGAAAAGTGGCTCATCAAAAGTCATTGGATATAACTCACGATAGAATTTTTTATAATCCTCATCTTTACAATCTGCAGGAGTTTTTTTCCATAAAGGATCTGTATTATTGATTATTCTTGGTTTTTCAACTTCTTTGGTTTTTGGTTTTCCGTCTTTATCTTTTTTACCTTCAATTTCTTCGGTAACTTTTTCGGTACCAAATTGAATTGGAACAGGAAGGAATTTGCTGTATTTTTTCAATAATTCGAGAATCTGGTATTCTTCAAGAAATTCTTTTGAATCATCATCAATATGCAGGATGACTTCTGTACCTCTTTCTTGTACGTCAACTTCCTCGAGAGTGTATTCAGGACTGCCGTCACAAGCCCATTTTACAGCTTTTGTCTTGCCACCTTTTTTGTATGTTTTTGTTGTCAATTCCACTTTTTCGGAAACCATAAAAGCAGAATAAAAACCAAGTCCGAAATGACCGATTAT